>DATLYB010000137.1:0-3717 GCA_035575215.1 Chitinophagales bacterium | reverse complement strand
ATCATAGTAAGGGGCCTGAATGGATATATCATCACGAACCCGGAGGCTTGTCACTCCGATGGCTTTTTCGTTAAGCAGCTCCTTCACGGTGGGTTCAATGATTTCAGCAACTTCCTTTTTATCAATGATGAATTCAGGACGATAGAAGGAACAGGCGACAACCGGGGTAATGAGAAAATTACTGGGGGGGACATACAGCTCCGTGAGCTGTCCTAATACAATTATTGATTTCAAATCAACCCCTACTTCTTCCTTTGCCTCGCGCAGAGCTGTTTCAATGATATCCTTGTCAGCATTTTCTTTTTGACCTCCGGGGAAGCCCACCTGCCCGCTGTGAACGCCATCATACGTGGGTCGCTGAATCAACACAGTGTGAATCGCATTTCCGAATGGGTAAAAAAGAATCAAAACGCCTCCCTTCTTCGCATTCGCATAATATCGCTCCCACTGTTCGGAAGGCAGGCGGTGTTCAGGAGCCATCTTCTCCTGCGCTGAATGCCCCGGCAGTTTTTTCATGCTCTCCTTCAGCCTGCCGGCAAACTCATCCATCAAAATTTTATCTGACACAGGATAAAATTATATCAATGACTGTCAGGTTTCGAAATTAGTTGGCAGAACCGGTACGTGTCAGCATTCCTGCCCAAACTGCATCTCGTTTTTTTGTAAATAACATGCATCTGTCCACACCTTCGTCAGAACATTTGTATCTTGTCGCAAAAAAATATGGGCAAAGCAGCTGTAAGCATGGTTGTTTTCGGGCTATATCTCAGCATAATGGGTATCATCTTGCTGATAGAGCCGAATTTCCTTCTGGGTCTTTTCGGCATACCGGAGACAGATGAAGTGTGGATACGCGTGATTGGGATGCTCGTACTCATCCTCGCAGTGTACTATATTCAAACTGCGAGGATGGATTTGACTGAATTTTTTTGGCTGAGTGTATATGTCAGGATGTTCGTGATAGTCTTCTTCACCGCTTTCGTCATGATGGGACTGGTAAAACCTGCCCTCATCCTGTTTGGGGCTGTTGATATGATGGGAGCTGCATGGACATGGTGGGCGCTGAAAGCCGAAGGGAAATGATAAACGGAGACGGAGTCGAAACTATCAGTCCAGCGAAAAATAATCGAGGCTCTGATACCGACCGGTGATTTCTTTCGCAATCTGCATCAGAATGTCATTCGCCAGGCGGCTTGCACCAAAGCGAAAATAAGCGGGTGACAGCCATTTGCTGCCAAGTGTTTCCTTCACCATTACCAAATACTGCAAAGCTTGCCTGGCAGTGGCAATTCCTCCGGCAGGTTTCATTCCAATCATTTTTCCTGTTTCATAATAATAATCGCGAATTGCTTCGAGCATCACGAGCGTAACGGGCATCGTGGCGGCAGGCTGCACTTTGCCGGTTGATGTTTTGATGAAATCGGCTCCTGCTTTCATGGCTATTTCGCTGGCGAGGCGCACGTTATCGAGCGTGCTCAGTTCGCCTGTTTCCAGAATCACTTTCAGATGTGCCGCACCGCAGGCTTCCTTCACCGCAGCGATTTCATCAAACACATAATCGTATTCACCCTGCAAAAATTTTCCGCGTGAAATCACCATGTCAATCTCATCCGCCCCCTCGCGTACCGCATATTTCGTATCGGCAAGCTTCACGCTGCGCGGAGCAAGCCCGCTGGGGAAAGCTGTAGCCACGGCAGCCACTTTCACCTTGCTTCCCTGCAAAGCTTTCTTCGCCACCCTCACCAGCGTGGGATACACACAAATGGCTGCAACGGTTGGCAAACCGGGCATTTCATCATGCAGATGCATCGCCTTGTGGCAAAGCTGGCGCACCTTACCCGCGCTGTCCTTTCCTTCGAGCGTAGTGAGGTCAATCATGCTCAGGGCAAGCTTCAGACCGGCAACTTTTGATTCTTTCTTGATGCTGCGAGCGTTGAGTCGGGCAACGCGCTCTTCAACGTTGGTTTGGTCAATGGGTGATGACGGAATACATGTTTTCATTGCAACTCGCTGTATGTTTTTATCGGCAAACAACTAATTTCTTTATGACTCTTGAATCCCCGCTGATGAGGGCAAGCAGAATTAAACTTCATCCTGCAGATAATAGATTTGGAGCATTAAAAGCGGGCGCGGAAAACTCTTTGCTATAGGTTTCTTCCCGTTATATCACTCAGCATCATGTCAGACATAAAAATGAAACAACCCGCTCGCATACTGAGCTAAAGATAAAAAGAATTCACAGCCAAATAATTTCAGCAACTTTGCTCTTTGAACTGTCACACATGGAGTATTTAAAAGACTTAATCGATTTATTCCTTCATCTGGACGACCACCTCCACCGCATTATTTCCGAATACGGCACCACCACCTACGTCATTTTGTTTGTCATCATCTTCGTTGAAACCGGCTTGGTGATTATGCCGCTGCTGCCGGGCGATTCGCTGCTGTTTGCAGCAGGCACTTTTGCGGCTTTAGGCTCTCTGAATATTTATAGCTTGATTATTCTGCTCTTCATCGCAGCCGTGCTGGGCGACACCGTCAATTACTATTTCGGAAAAACGATAGGGCTGAAGGTGCTGCACTGGAAAATTGGAGGCAGGCAGATGGTGAGACAGGAATATTTGGATAAGACACACCGGTTCTACGAGAAATACGGGGCTAAGACCATTGTCATTGCACGCTTTGTGCCGATTGTCCGTACATTTGCCCCCTTCGTAGCGGGCATCGGAGAGATGAGTTACGGCAAATTCATTTCATACAACATTATCGGAGGCTTCGTCTGGGTGACCGGATTGACACTGATGGGATATTTTTTTGGAAATATCCCGATTGTAAAAAGAAATTTCGAAACGGTGATTCTTGCCATCATCTTCATTTCCGTTTTACCGATGATTGTTGAATTTTTAAAGCACCGTTTCAGGAAAAAAGAAATCATCACCAAAAGTGAAGGCGTGTTATGAGCCGCCCCCCGGCATTTGATGATATCGAAGCCGCTCACCAGCGCATCGCGCCTTACATTCACCGCACTCCTGTTTTCACCTCACGCTTTTTCAATGAGATGACCGGAGCGCATATTTTCTTCAAATGTGAAAACCTGCAGCGAGGGGGGGCTTTCAAAATCCGCGGGGCAACCAACGCGGTCTTCAGCCTGAGTGAAGATGAATTGAAAAACGGGGTGCTTACCCATTCATCCGGTAATCACGCGCAGGCGCTTGCGCTGGCGGCTCAATGGAGAAATGCAAAAGCATATATCGTGATGCCCGACAATTCCCCGCAGGTAAAAGCGGATGCGGTGAAAGGCTATGGCGGTGAAGTGATTTTCTGCAAGCCGACTTTGGAAGCACGGGAACAAACCGCAGAGAAAATCCGCAAAGAAACAGGCGCTGTTTTCATTCCGCCTTACGACCACCCGCACATCATTGCAGGGCAGGGAACGGCATTCAAAGAGCTGTTCGAAGATGCAGGGCAATTGGATTACGTCTTCACACCGGTGGGCGGTGGCGGGCTGCTGAGCGGCACTTCCATTTCCGCAAAACACCTGTGCCCTGAAATTAAGGTGATGGGCTCCGAGCCGCAGGGCGCTGATGACGCGTACAGGTCGTTCACTTCGGGGAAACTGATTCCTTCCGTCAATCCGGAAACGTCAGCCGATGGCTTGCTGACCTCGCTGAGCGAGCTGACCTTTTCCATCATCAAAAAAAATGTGGATGATATCAT
>DATLYB010000136.1:0-9112 GCA_035575215.1 Chitinophagales bacterium | reverse complement strand
GCTGAAGACACAGTGAGCGTGACCGTGTAGGTGCCTACTGCCGAATAGATATGCACCGGGTTGGGAATCATGTCAGAAGAGCTGTCACCGAAATCCCAGGCGAATGTTGCAATATTTCCTGCAGATGTGCTGGTGAAATTAAACGTATCGCTTGCGCAGCCCGAAGTTTGCGTGAACGTAAATCCTGCCTGCACTTTGTTGGGGACAAAAAAAGGAATCGTATCACGAACAGCCTGGTTGCCGCAATTGTCTTCCACCGTACCGCCATCCGTGCCCTGTCTGAGGATGAGACTGTAATTTCCACCCACGTTAATCGGGGAAGAAAAACGGATAACCGCGCTGAGGGTGAATGAACCACCCGCGCAGGCAGTGCTGTAGGCTGAAGTAATTGTTACGGGTGAAGGACCCGTAACCTGAAAATCACTCCCATTGACTGCAATGAAACTGCAAAGGATAGGCTCGGAAAAGAATACGGTAATCGAATCGGTGTCCGTACAGGTGAGCGTATCGGTGCCGGTGATTTCAGGAGGAAGAAAATCAATGATGCTTGCCGTGCTGGCGCCATTGGGATTGAAATCAAGCGTGTAGCCGAATTGCGTGGAGCTGAAATTGTCAACCAGCAAGGCGTATGTTTCACCCACCGTCACGTTCAATGGCGAGCAGAATGGCTGACCACCCGGACCTTCCACCGCATTCGTGCCCCCCGAGCCGATGCCGGTGGGTCCGTTTGTAAAGGCATAATTGCATCTTACTTCCAGCCCACCGCTGCCGATGGCAGCGCACGAAGAGCCTGTGAGATTATAAAGAGCGAAATCATAGTCGTCAGAAGCCTGTGGAATGATAGAAAAATGCAGCACTCCGGAGATGGTCACCGTGAAGATGTACCACACGGAATTGTTCTCTTCATTCTGCAGGCAGGAGGTGCCATCGGGCAAGTCTTCCACATTACCCGAACCCTGATACGATTGATTTTGCACATAAATTGTTTGACATACCGCTATCGCATCATTGCAATCCTGTTCGGGGCCTGTTACCTGAGAGAATATGGCTGGTGAAAAAAAACAGAAAGAGAAAAAGAATAAAGCAGCTCTGCGAAAATTTATCACCCGCCAAAAATAGGAAATACGCTCAAAAGGAAAGAGGCGGTATAAATCCATTGATGATGTTGAAAGTTTGAAATTACAAACGGGGTTCAGAGGGATTTGTTATTTTTTTATAGCCGGTTTCTGACCACAGCCAGAAACCCAGAAGTCCTGCATACTAATTTCCCTTAGTCAGCGCACTGTTGCCGCTTTTTTTTAGCGCATCATAAATTGCCTGGTGAATCTGCGTGCGGATATTTTTTTGAATCAGCTTCTGATTGTCAGCCGTGGGATGAACGCGGTTGGAGAGGAACACATATATCAAATTGTAATCAGGGTCAGCCCACACGCATGTTCCGGTGAAGCCGGAATGCCCAAAGGTGCGCGGAGAGGCATCGGTTGCTGTTGACTTCAGCTTGTAAGGGTCAAGTTCCGGTTTGTCGAAGCCAAGCCCCCTGCGGTTATTTTCCTCCTGTTTCCTGGTGAACAGTGAAACGGTGGTAGGACTGAAGTAGCGGACGCCCGCATATTCACCGCGGTTCAGCAGCATCTGCATCAGGATGGCGAGGTCGTTTGCGTTGGAAAACAATCCCGCATGGCCGCTCACCCCTCCGAGCATTGCTGCCCCCGGGTCGTGTACGTAGCCTTGCAGCAACTGCTTGCGGAAGGTTTTGTCATCTTCAGTAGGCACGATGCGCTCCCTGGGAAATTTTTCCAGCGGTTTGAAAGTCATGGTGGAAAGACCAAGCGGCTGGTAAAAAGTTTTGGCGGTGTAATCCTCAAATGTTCTTCCCGATAGTTTCTCCACGATTTGCTTGAAGAGATAAAATCCCAAATCGCTGTAGAGATATTCTTTTTTCGGATTCAGCTTTGAGTTAATGATTTGAAAATAAATGCTGTCGGTTCCATCCTTGCGCATGAACATGTCTTTGGCCACCTCGATGATATAAGGCTCTTTCTTTTCCTTCTGATAAAATTTCGCATACACCGAATCGGCAATCGTGGTTTGATAAAATGGAATCCAGCTTCGCAAACGCGCCTGGTGAAGCAACACATCTTTTGTCATCAGGCTTTTGAGGGGGCTGCTGTCAAGTATGGTGAGATAGTCGCCCAGGGTACGGTTCAATTGAAATTTCCGCTCATCATAGAGGCGCATGAGCGAAAGCGTGGTGGCCGCTATTTTGGTGATGGAGGCGATGTCATACAGGTCGGTGGTTTTCACCGGAATAGCGCTGTCGTAAGTGTAATAGCCGAATGCCTTGTAATAAATCACGCGTCCGTCTTTGGCTATAAGTATCTGGCAGCCGGGAGTGGCTTTATCCCTGATGGCTGCTGAAGCGATGCTGTCAACGGTGGTGAGATACTGCGATGGTATTCCAGTCTCTTCCGGAAAGGTGTATTTCAGGCGGATGGGGCTTGGAGTGGTCAACCCCATTCCAGCTTTGAATTTTTCCGATGCCGTAACGGGCAGTTGTCCCTTCGCGGAAATTCCTCCGAACAGCACCTGCGCTGCCACTTGCTGGGCGGCATCCTGCTCTTCATAGGCTTCCAGCAGCCAGTCGAAGTCTTCAAAATGCTTCAGGCTGTATGGGTTACCAAAAACTGTCACCGCCACTTTTGTTCTCTCAGAAAGCTGTTTCAGAAATTCCAGCGAGGCATCGGTGATTCCAAAGTTTTTGTTCGGATGGCGGTTCATATCATGAATGCCGGCAACCACGAGCTTGAATTTTGCGAGCTTCACAAGCAGATTTTCAAACTCCTGCGGAGCAGCGTCCTTCCTAATCTGGAAATGTTCAAATGGCGCATAATTGCCGAGCATCGCCTGAAAAGGCGTCTGCTGCTTTGCGCCAATGGACACGGAACCGAAGGTCAGCGTGTCGAGTTTCAGAAAAGGAATCAGGCTGTCTTTGTTCGCCAGCAAGGTCATCGCATCCTCAAACAGGCGCTGCCGCAGCCATTGGGATGCGGGCTGGTTCAGTTCTTGCGTCAGGTGTTGCAGCGCAATGGGATGGTATTTGCTCAATCCCGCGTCAAATTTTGCGTAGAGGATTTTTTTCACACGTCTGTATAAATCATCCCGCTGGATAACCGAGTCTTTCAGCGCTCCCAGAAACATCCTCACCGCACGGGGAACGTCACCGGCAAACAGCATCACGTCATTGCCTGCCTGGAAGGCTTTAAGGTCAACTTCACCGGGGCGGAAAAAGCTGCTCACCCCTTTCATATTGAGCGCATCGGAGAAAACGATGCCGTTGAATCCTATTTCCATCCGAAGCAAATCAGTGACAACTCTGGGAGATAGCGAGCTGGCAAGGTTAGGAGTGCTGTCTAACTGCGGAATAAAAAGATGCGCTGCCATGATGCTTTGAACACCGTTATTAATCAGCACCTTGAAGGGATACAGCTCCATCTCATCCAGTCTTTTCCTGTCAGAATAAATCACCGGCAGCGTGAGGTGCGAGTCGGAGTCGGTGTCGCCATGTCCGGGAAAATGCTTGGCGCATGCCATTACGCCCTCGCTTTGCAGCCCCTCCATGTAGGCGAGCGCCTTCAGCGAAACACTGAGTTTGTCCTCGCCAAAGGAGCGGTCATTAATCACAGGATTGCTGGGATTGCTGTTGATGTCGGCAACGGGGGCAAAGTTGACGTGGATGCCGAGGCGCTTGCATTGGCGGGCAATGTCTTTCCCCATTTCATAAATCAGCCGGGTGTCGGTATGCGCCCCCAGCGTGAGCTGATGCGGGAAGGCGATGGTGCTGTCAAGGCGCATCGCCAGCCCCCATTCGGCATCAATGGCAATCAGCAGCGGCACTTTTGAAATGGATTGATAATAGTTGGTGAGTTGTGCCTGCTTGTAAGGGGTGCCCTGAAAAAAAATCAACCCCCCGATGCCATACTTCCTGATAAGCGAATCCATCTCGGCTTTGTGTTTCTCATCGCGGTTGGAGTATGCCGCCACCATGAAAAGCTGCGCGATGCGCTCTTCGTCAGTCAGCCGCGAAAATATCGAATCAACCCACCGGTCACGGCTCTTCAGATACTGCATCCGCTCGATAGACATCTGGATGATATCCTGCGCGGATAAACCCACCGACACTGCGAGCACGCAGATTGTCAGAAGAAAGAATCTCATTGCTCAAAATTATTTCAGAATCCGCGAGGGAAAGGGGGAGTTATTCACATGAAAAACGAAAGAAACGGGATGATATGAGAAGCGAATACTTGTGTTTCAAAAAATCCGAAGAACTGACGCATAATAATTTGAAAAATTGAAGTCGTAAACAAAGAGAAAGGAGACGATAATTCAATTTTCAACTACCGTCTCCCTTCTGCCTGCATTTATCCTATAACCTGCCGTAATTAACGGCTCTAAAATTATAGAGCTATAAAATATGGATGAAATTCTGATTTAAAATCAAGGGATAGAAATTGAGAGAGATTGCTATCTTGGAAAAAATCTGCACGCAAGATGACCTTCCGGTGTACCGATTCCCTCGCTTTTCTGCAGAAGACAAGCCCCCGCAAAGCAATTAATGCCGCAAAGGTCATCATCTCTTATTTCCGTTCGCGCATCACTGGCATTCCGCGCCTGTGCGGCTTACCCATTACAGTATCTGTTGAACCAACCACCTCCTGCAACCTGCGTTGCCCTGAATGTCCCAGCGGATTGCGCGCTTTCACACGCGACAGGGGAATGATGGAATTATCCCTATTTAAAAAAACGGTGGACGAACTGGAGTACTCGCTCATTTTTCTGTATCTGTATTTCCAGGGGGAGCCGTATCTGCATCCCCGCTTCGCTGACATGGTCATGTATGCTTCGCGAAAAAATATCTTTACGGTAAGCTCCACTAACGCGCATTTTCTGGATGACGATAACGCCCGGAAAACCGTTGAATCCGGCTTGTCGCGGCTTATCATTTCCATTGACGGCATCACACAGGATAGCTATGCAAAATACCGGCTGGGCGGGAATCTTGAACGGGTGCTGGAAGGAACAAAAAATTTGCTGAAATGGAAAAAGAAGCTGCAATCAAACACGCCTCACGTAATTTTTCAGATGGTCGTGTTCCGTCATAATGAAAACGAGATTCTGGGATTACATAAAATTGCGGATGACTGTGGCGTGGACGAGGTAAAGCTGAAGACTGCGCAGATTTATGATTTTGAGAAGAACCATTCATTGATTCCTTCTAATGAAAAGTATTCGCGCTACAGCGCCAACCTGCTGTCTCCTGCGCTCAACGGCTTCTACCAAATCAAAAATCCACTTTTGAATCACTGCTGGAAAATGTGGCACTCTTGTGTGGTAACTTGGGACGGCAAAGTGGTCCCCTGCTGCTTTGACAAAGACGCGTCTTATGTAATGGGCGATTTGAAAAAACAAAGCTTCCGGGATATTTGGACGGGCGAAGCATATAACGCTTTCAGATACAGATTGCTTACTTCACGAAAAGAGATTGACATATGCCGGAATTGTTCGGAAGGAACGAAGGTGTGGATTTAACCGCGTTCAGAACAGGTCGCTTTACAAAAAACCGAGTTCCAGCTTTGCCGCTTCCGACATCATCTCCTGGCTCCAGGGGGGCTCCCATGTCAGTTCCACTTTCACCTCACCCACTCCCGGTATTCCTTTTATCTTTTGCTCCACTTCGGGTGGAAGTGATTCCGCTACCGGACACGTGGGCGAAGTCAGCGTCATCACCACCTTCACATTGTTGGCAGGGTCAACGTTCACCTCATACACTAACCCTAATTCATAGATGTCCACCGGTATTTCGGGGTCATAACAGGTTTTGAGAACGTCAATGATTTCGGTTCGCAATTCCGCAGAAGTTTTTGTTGGTTGCAGGTTGTCAGACATCGCGTTTTCAGCTTTTCATTGATGCTTTCCGTCCACGCTCATCGCATACGCTTTCATGTGCTTAATCATAGCTGCCAATCCGCTGGTGCGCTGTGAGCTTAAATGTGATTTCAAATCAATCTTGTCAATAAACTCAAGGTCCGTTTTCACAATATCCTCCGGCTTTTGATTGGACAGCACGCGCACCAGCAACGCAATTAATCCCTTCGTAATCACCGTATTGCTGTCGGCTTCGTAAATCACCCTTCCGTCTTTGGTGTACGAATGCAGCCACACCTTCGACTGGCATCCTTTCACCAGGTTTTCATCTGTCTTGTACAAGGGGTTGAGCTCTGGAAGCTGTTTTCCCACGTCAATCAAATACTCATACTTGTCCATCGGATTTTCAAAAACAGAAAATTCCTGCACTATCTGCTTCTGGATTTCCTCAATAGTCGGATAAGGTTTTGTATTTATCACAATAACAAAATTAGTCAATCTTTGAAGCCGAAAGGCAACTAAAGGTTAAACAGTTTCCCCCCATTTTTCAGGCTTCAATCTCCACGCTCGCAGGGTTTCCAATTCATGCGGCTGTATGTATTCAAGTCTCAGCGCTACGCGCAGCAGGTGTTCGTAATCCGACAAAGAATACAATCGGCAGTCATTCTTTTTGAAATTTTCAACCGCTGTTTCAAATCCATAATCGAAGGTAGCCGCCACCCCAAGAATTTTACATCCTTCATTGCGCAGCGGCTGAAGAACCGCCAACGCACTTTTCCCTGTTGAAATCAAATCTTCCATCACCACTGTTTTCTGTCCGGGCTGCACTTCGCCCTCCACCTGCCTGCCCCTGCCGTGCTTCTTCGCTTCGGGACGTACATACACGAACGGCAGCTTCAGCCCTTCAGCCACGAGTATTCCCTGTGCAATGCCTGCAGTGGCAACACCCGCTATCAGTTCCGCATTGCTGAATCTGTCGCGAATCAACGAACAGAAACTTTCTTTTATGAACGCCCTGATATCGGGATAGGAGAGCGTCACGCGGTTGTCGCAATAAATAGGCGACTTCCATCCCGAAGCCCACGTGAAAGGCTGCGAAGGCTGAATTTTTATTGCTTTAATTTGAAGGAGATATTCCGCTACTTTGCCTGCAATTTCAGCATTGTACAGCATGTTTCAAAGCTATTTAATTTTTTCTCATGGCAGGAAAATGACGATTGAAAAGGCTTCTGTGCCCGGCACGCTGTTGGACAGGGACGGTCATTCTGCGATGCTTGCAGAAGACAGTCTTCCAAAGCAAATCATTTCATTGATACTCCCCTGGGAGCGGGGAGAGATTTCCGAATTGAAATTCAAAACCCCGCATCCGGCACTATTGTTCGAGCTTGTGAAATCGTGTTATGACCGCTTCATCACCGCTGCCGGTGGCTTGGTGGTGAATGAAAGGGGCAGGCTGCTCGTTATTTTCCGCAATGGAAAGTGGGACTTGCCGAAAGGGAAGATTGAAGCCGGAGAACCCACCGACCAGGGCGCGCTGAGGGAGGTGAAGGAAGAAACGGGATTGCAGCGCGTGACGATTGAAAAAGAGTTCACCCGCACCTGGCATACCTACATGCTGGGCGGGAAGCGAGTGCTGAAGGAAACCGTGTGGTACCTCATGTCATCGGATGCTGCTGAAACGCGTCCCCAGACGGAGGAGGGCATCACGCGCATTGAGTGGATTTCTGCCGATGAATTGCCAAAAATCTCAGCCAACACCTATGAAAATATCCTGCTGCTGCTTGAAAAATTTTTTCATTCACAACCGTAGATTGCATAACTTTTACTCATGGAAAAGTTTCTCGAATTTATCAGTCAGCCATGGTCATGGTATGCGGGCGGAATCGGCATCGGGTTGATGGTTCCCGTGTTGCTGCTGGCGGGCAACAAGCATTTCGGAATGTCATCATCGCTGCGGCACATTTGCGCTGCATGCATCCCGATAAAAACAGCCTATTTCAATTACGACTGGAAAGAGCATAGCTGGAACCTGATGCTCGCCACCGGAGTGGTGATTGGCGGATTCATCGCCACGAAGTTTCTCAGCAGCCCCCAGTCTATCGCTATTTCAGCAAACACCAAGGCGGCTCTTGCCGGATTGGGAATCAATGATTTCTCCGGCTACGTGCCTGCCGAATTGTTTTCATTAAAAAACCTTCTTACGCTGAAAGGTTTGGCGCTGATGGTGGCGGGCGGTTTCCTGGTCGGTTTCGGAACGCGCTATGCCAACGGCTGCACATCCGGGCATTCCATCATGGGATTATCATTGCTGAACCTTGGTTCGCTGGTGGCAACCCTCGGATTTTTTGCCGGAGGGCTGCTGATGACCTATCTTTTCCTGCCGGTGATTTTCAAACTGCTTTAACATGAAGAAAGAACTGAAATACCTGGTTATCGGAATCCTGTTCGGCATCGTGCTGGTGAAGTCGGAAGTGGTGTCATGGTTCAGGATTCAGGAGATGTTCCGCTTCCACTCGTTTCATATGTACGGAGTGATTGGCATAGCGGTGCTGGTGGGAATCACTTCCGTCCAAATCATCAGGAGGTTTCATCTTCACAGCCTTGATGGCGAGCCGGTTGACCTTACGCCCAAGCCGTTCAACAAAGCCAATTTCATTGGGGGTGTGTTATTCGGCTTGGGCTGGGCAATGACCGGAGCCTGTCCGGGTCCCATTTATTCGCTGATTGGCAGCGGCTACCTTGTCTTTGCGGTGGTGCTGGTGAGCGCAGTGCTCGGAACGTTCACCTATGGAGTGCTGAAGGATAGACTGCCGCATTGAATCAATTCCTATAATCATTAATTGAATCTCTAAAAAAAATCCAAGTTGTGTGCCTGTTGTTAATTTTCTCCATTTAGCTAACTTCGTCTATTGAGTCCTTCCAGAAGCTGTGCGATGGTTGTTTATTTCCGAACATTGATTTGTCTAATCATTGTAACCTGCCTTTTGATTATTTTGAATCTGATAAAACAATGAAAAAAATTATTGCCGTTGCATGGATGTTCCTGTTTATAGCTGCTAATGCCCAAGATGTGACCTTATCCGGTCCTGGTCCCTGTGGAGCTGGTGCTGTTTCCGGAACATGGACGGTTCCCTGCAATGTCACCTCCATCACCGTGGAGGTCTATGGTGGGGGCGGGGGTGCTGGC
>DATLYB010000135.1:0-9453 GCA_035575215.1 Chitinophagales bacterium | reverse complement strand
TGGCGCTGGCGTTGTGGATGACTGCTCTCTGCAGCCCGGCAGCGGAGGCACAGGAGGTTCAGGCTCAAACGGGCAGCCGGGAAGTGCGGGAAGTTTCGGGCAGTTTGGCGGGTTTCACGACCGGTGCGATGATTTTTATGGCGGTAATGGCGGGCAAGGAGGCAGCGGTGGCGCTGGCGGAAGAGGACGCGATGGCGCCAATGGTCCCAGCCTGGCAATCGTTCAATACGCAGGCGCTGTAGTGAGCCAGTCGGGGTCTTATCCGGTGAATCCGCCTCTTGTCATTATCAACTATCAAAACATCAATGCATGCACTTACTCTGAAGTGAATATTCAAAAAGTGAGCGGTACATGGAGCCTCAGCGGAACGGGAGCTGCGTTTGTCAACGACCTTACTTCTTCGTCATCTTCCTTCAGCAATTCATCCAACAGCGCAAATATTTTTTTCACCACCACCGGCAATAAAAATATTGTTTTGAACGGAATCATCTACAAGGGAGTCATCACGATATGATTCAACAGACCGCAGCCTTCCATCAATCCGCTTCCTCAAGCTATTTGTGTCGGGGATGCCATTACACTTGCCACCTCAGAAACGGCAATAAATTACGAATGGAAAATTTTCGACCAGAATTGGCTTCAGATACAAACGTATTCTTCGCAAAATCCGGGGACCTATATTCCGCCTGCGGCAGGCATCTATCATATTAAATTCCGTGCGAAAACTGCATGCTGCGGCTGGTCAACTCCTGTTTATGCAGATGTGGATGTGCAGGCATATCCTGTTGTTTCTCTGAACGGCTTGAACGCATCTTATTGTCTGGATGATGCGCCTGCCACCCTCTCAGGTACTCCTTCGGGCGGTACATTCACAGGACCTCTCGTTTCGGGAAATATTTTCGAACCTCAAAATGCCGGTATCGGAAGCCATCTGGTTATTTACACGTATGCAACTCCTGTTGGTTGCGAGAGTTCAGACACAGCAGCAGTGGAAGTGCTGCAGCCTCCCACCGTCAGCTTCATCGGACTGAATCCGGACTATTGCATCAATGAGCCGGGTTCAGTATTAACAGGCTTACCTTCGGGAGGCAGTTTCAGCGGTCCCGGGGTGGGCGGAACTACGTTTGTTCCCTTCCTGGCGGGCGCAGGCACTCACACCATCACTTATACATACACTTCACCCAACGGATGTGACGCATCTCAGAATCAAATCACCGTTGTGAACGACCAGCCGGTTATTTCCTTCAATATCAATCCATCTTCTTTTTGTGTTGACGCACCCCCGGTGATTCTGACGGCAACACCTTCAGGAGGGACCTTTAGCGGCACCGGTGTTGCCGGCAACATGTTTGACCCCGCAGCGGCTGGAGTGGGCGGTCCATATACGATTCAATATACTTTCACCGATACAATAGGATGCAGGAACACTTCCACCGCAAGCCAGTCGGTTAATGTAACGGCTCTTCCCACTGTGACAATTTCAGGATTGGGGACGGAATATTGTCTTGATGCCATACCTGTTGCGCTAACAGGTTTGCCATTGGGCGGAAGTTTCACAGGACCGGGGGTAGCTGCGGGCGTTTTTTATCCCAGCTTGGCAGGCGCGGGCGCTCACACCATCATCTATTCTTATACCGATGCCAACGGATGCAGCAGTTCGCAAGCAGCTATCACTCGTGTTCAGCAGTTGCCTGCCGTTTCTTTGTCAGGACTTGAGCCGGTTTATTGCATCGTTGATGCAGTTGTTCAACTAACAGGAACTCCGCCCGGTGGCGTTTACAGCGGACCTGGCATGATTGCCAATGCTTTCGACCCCTCGCTTGCCGGTGAAGGCGGGCCTTATCAAATTATATATTCTTACACCGACACCAACAACTGCAGGGGAGCCGACACGCTTCATGTTTCAGTGAATGAAATTCCCGAAGTGGCAATTATCGGGCTTGATTCGGTGTATTGCTCCTGGCAAGGGCCGGTTTCCCTCGCGCTCGTTCCGTCAGGCGGACAACTGGCAGGCACGGGCGTTTCCAACAACACCTTCAATCCATCAGCAGCCGGACCGGGAACGCATATTCTGTTCTATGTTTATTCAGATGCGGCAGGATGTTCCAACAGCCTGCAAGTATCGGTGAAAGTGGAAGCCTGCGTGGGTATTGACCTGCCCGATTCTCCTGAAATGAAAATCTATCCCAATCCGACAAGCGGAAAAATCACCATCGAGATTACGGGAAAAACTGTCGCCCACAGCACGCTGTCGCTTTATACTATCCAGGGGCAGCAATTGATGCAGATACGGATGCAAGAATGGAAGCAATTTAAGGATGTCATTGACCTGAGCAGTTATTCGAAAGGCATTTATTATCTCAGGCTGGAAACAGGAAAGGAAGTGGTGGTGAAAAAAACAGTGGTGGAATAAATTGTCTTAATACAATTCCTGATGCTTTTCCTTATTTTGTCAGAGCCGGTTCCTGAACCTTCTTGTAATCATCAAGGAATTTTTTCAGCCCGATGTCAGTGAGCGGATGCTTGAAAAGGCCGTCAATGGCTGAGAATGGGCACGTAACCACGTCAGCACCCGCTTCAGCACACTTCACGATATGCAGTGGATTGCGGATAGAGGCAGCGAGCACTTGTGTCTTGAAGCCGTAAGTATTGTAGATGGCGACAATTTGCGCAATCAGCTCAACGCCATCCCAGTTGATATCATCCAGCCTGCCGATGAAGGGCGAAACATACGTGGCGCCTGCTTTTGCCGCAAGAATTGCTTGTCCTGCCGAAAACGTGAGCGTGCAGTTGACTTTTATCCCCTTGCCGGTGAGATATTTAATCGCCTTCACGCCTTCCTTAATCATCGGCACTTTCACCACGATGTGTTCGTCAAGCGCAGCAAGCCTTTCTCCTTCCTCCACGATGCCCTTGAAATCAGTGGCTAACACCTCGGCACTCACATCGCCTTTGACGATTTCGCAGATTTCCTTGTAATGCCTGAGAACGTTCTCTTCTCCCGCAATGCCTTCTTTCGCCATCAGCGAAGGATTGGTGGTAACGCCATCGAGAATACCAAGGGCTTTTGCTTCTTTTATCTCATTAAGGTTGGCGGTGTCAATGAAGAATTTCATGAGGGGAAGATATTTTGGCAAATTTACTAATTCACAGGTGGTTTGCAGTTTCCTTTTTTGCTGCAAAAAAAACAGGCAAGATACTTATATCGCACCGCTCAACCCCCTACCCTTGCTGCCTTCCGACCCTGGGGGAATTCAGAGGGAGCTGGCCGTATAAGTCTTGCCCGCTGCAAAAGTAAGGAGAAGTGATGAAAAAGAATAACCGAGAAACTTCCGGGCTTCAAATATCAAACTTCAAACTTTACTACAAATACGCATTCGCCAGATTCGCCAGTTCGCTTCTCTCTCCCTTTTCCAAGGTAACATGAGCGAAGAGCGGATTGCTCTGGATGCGGTCAATCAAATAGGAAAGCCCGTTGCTTTGCGCATCGAGGTAGGGCGTGTCAATTTGATGGATGTCGCCCATGAAAACAATCTTGGTATCGTCTCCCGCGCGTGAGATAATTGTCTTCACCTCGTGAGGCGTGAGGTTCTGGGCTTCATCCACAATGAAGAACACTTTCGATAAACTTCTTCCACGGATGTAAGCCAATGGCGTGATGGCAATCTTTTCATGTTCCAGCATGTCGTCAATGCGCTTGCTGCTCTTTTCGTCATTGCTGTGCAAATCTTTGATGAAGTTGAGGTTGTCCCAATAGGGTTGCATGTAAGGGTCAAGCTTTGATTTGATGTCGCCCGGCAGGTAGCCTATATCCCGGTTGCTCAGCGGAACGATGGGGCAGGTAATGTAAATCTGCCTGTACCTCCTGCGCTGCTCCAGCGCGCTGGCAATGGCGATGAGCGTTTTGCCGGTGCCTGCAACGCCCTGCATGGTCACCAGCCTGATGTCGGGATTAAGCAATGCATGCACCGCAAAGACTTGCTCCGGGTTGCGCGGCATCACGCCATAAACGGTTTGCCTGTCAATACGCTCAATCATTTTCGTTTTCGGGTTGCAATATCCAAGGACGGGATGGTCGGAAATATTTAAAATGAAGTAATGATTGTCTTCGGCTTTCTCCAGACCCAATTGCATTGGGCTAATGCTCCCCTTTTCAAACAATTCGCTAATCACCTGGGGCGAAACGTCATCCATCACGGTTTTACCCGTATAGAGCTTTTGCACATCCTGAATCTTGCCCGTTTCGTAATCTTCAGCCCAAATGTTCATCGCTTTCGCTTTCAGCCTCAGGCACGTGTCTTTTGTAACGAGTATAACTTTTTTATCAGGATGATGCTTCTTCAGCGAAAGAGCTGCATTCAGAATCTTGTGGTCATTTTTTTCATCTTCAAAAACATGTATGGCATTTTCATTTCCTTCAATGCCGTTTTCATTGATGGATACTTTGAACTTTCCCTTGCCTGAGCCGTTCAGCGGTATCCAATCGTTAATCAGGTTATTGCGCGAAATGTCATCAATAAAACGGATGAACTCGCGCGCCTCGAAATTGCGGGTGTCGTTGCCTTTCTTGAAGTGGTCAAGCTCCTCAAGCACCTGGATGGGAATCACAATATCATGCTCTTCAAAATTTTTGATGGCATTGTGGTCGTAAAGAATTACGGAAGTGTCGAGGACAAAAATCTTTTTGTCCTTCTGCGGTAAAAACGGTTTTCCTTTCACGTGCTGCTCTGGTTTTCATGACTAAAAATTCAAAGCAAAATTTACACTTGAAGATGAATGGCGCGGACGCAATTTATGAACAACAGGAAGGTTGATTGTTAAAAGCTGAAAACCAAAGTCTCGGCAAGCGCCAATTTGACCGTTTAAAGATGCATTTTCTCCTTCTTCGCCAGAAGCTGCTCTTTGGTTTCTACATGGTCGGGATCGGGCACGCAGCAGTCAACAGGGCACACGGCAGCACATTGAGGCTCTTCATGAAAACCGGTACATTCGGTGCATTTTTCCGGAGTGATGTAGTAGTAGTCATTGGAGAGGGGGGGAAATTTTTGCTCGGCATCCACTACGGTTCCGTCCATCAGCGTTACAGGACCCTTCACTGTCGTACCGTCAGCAAACGACCATTCCACGCCTCCTTCATAAATCGCATTGTTCGGGCATTCCGGTTCACACGCACCGCAGTTAATACATTCGTCAGTGATTTTGATAGCCATAGGAAGGTTTTGTTTTGATTTAATTTTGCTACGCAAATTAGCAATAAACGGGAAAAAGTCAGTTTGTGGTTTTGTATTTGGTCGTTGGGCAGTAGCGGCTATGAAAAAAAATGTGCAGCAAAAAATTAAAGCTCTCGATGCGCTGGGCAAGTACATTCTTGCGGGCAGTGAAGAATTGGAGCGGGTGATTCAGACTGCTTCCGCTCACAATAAATGGTTTACGCAAGACCATGTGAAGTATGCGCTGGAAGCCATTGCAGAAAATTATTTGAATGAACACCAGCTGCATCAATGGCTGTCCTCCTATGACCTTCCTGCAACCACGGAGCCACGAACGCCTCAACGCATCGCGATTATCATGGCGGGCAACATCCCGCTTGCCGGATTTCACGACTTACTATGCGTTATCATTTCAGGCAGCTTCGCTCTTATAAAACAGTCATCGAAAGACCAATACCTTCTGCCTCATTTGCTTGACAAGCTTTGCGCGATTGAGCCGGTGTTTAAAAACACCTTTGAGTTTGCGGAGCAGCCGCTGAAAAACTTCGATGCCGTGATTGCCACCGGAAGCAACAATTCATCCCGCTATTTTGAATACTACTTCGGCAAGTATCCGCACATCATCCGCAAGAACAGAAACTCCGTTGCCGTGCTCTCCGGCAGGGAAACAAAGGAAGAACTCCTGCAACTCGGCAAAGACATATTTCTTTATTTCGGCTTGGGGTGCCGCAGCGTGTCGAAACTATATGTGCCGCGCGGATTTGATTTCAATGCATTTCTTAACGCTCTTGCTCCTTATGAAACGTTGATGATGCACAGCGGATACAAAAACAATTATGATTACCAGCGTACGGTGCTTATCATGAACAAGACGCCTCACTATGCTTCCCGCTTTTTGATGCTGCAGGAAAACAGCGCGCTCTCCTCTCCCATCGCCATGCTTTCTTATGAGGAGTATGACAGCCTGGATGAAGTTAAAAACACCATGAAGTCAAGAAGTGAACAGATACAGTGCATCGTGCTCAGCGCCCAATGTCCGCTCACGATGAATAATGCCGCAGCATTCGGAGAATCACAGCACCCCCGATTATGGGATTATGCAGATGGCATAGATACTCTGCAGTTTTTAGGATTCCAAAGGAAATCAGAAATAACCCTTGATTAATAATTCCACCTCAGGCGCAGGAAAAGCAGTTCCGCCACATCTTGATATTTGCCCGAATAGCTTGTCAGAAAAATCTGAGCCGTTACGTCCATGTCCCAATTTTCCAGGATGTTGTAAGTGAGCACCGGATAGATGAACAAAGCGTTATCGCCTCCCGGGCTATAAAGTACTGCCAGCGAGCCGGTGATAATGGGAGTGAACGGATAAAGAACCTGGACTAAGAAATTGTATTTGTAAGGCGACAATGTTTTTGCATTGGGATGCAGATTTTCGATGAGGCTGAAGTCAGCATGGCTGCTGCCATTGCTGGTATAAAGGAATGAGCCGTTGAGATAGAAATTTTTTTTGAAGGAATAATCAAACGACAGCGTGCCGGCAAAAACCCCGGTCGTGTCTAACGCATTATCATAGGGACGAAAATATGTGAACTCCCCTTTGAACCCTGCATTTTTAATATTACCCGCCCAGCCGCCACCAGCCGCCACGTCTTCATGCACCACTCCCGCCAGCACCTGAAAGTCATATTTCGCCCTGTTCCATTTATACAATGCCGCGCTCACCACCTGGTTTTTCTCACGAGCGAGCTTGCTTGCCGCTTCAACACTTGATTTTGCATTGGGGTAAAACGTGAGCCTCACGGCATCGCTCCCGGGGCGCTCTTCGTAATCGAAATCATAAAACGAATAAGCGTTAAAGACGTCATTCGGATTCCAAATCAGAGTGACACCCCAGTTTATCCGCTGCCTGCCTGCCGTCATCTCCAGCCATTTTTTTGAAAAACGGAGATAAGCCCGGTCAAGCATCGCGTGCCAGACGATGGCTTTACGGTCAATGATAAGAATGGACATGTCATAGATATCGTTGTTATCCATCATCTCTCCGAAATTCTGATTCAATGAGCCGGCAAGCTTCACCGTTTCTCCCCAATGAATGCGGTTGCGGATTTCAACCGCAGCGCGTAATGAAGAAATAATATCCCACCGGAAATTCAAACGATGATGAAGCAGGTTGTCGGTGATGATGTCATCAGCGTTCCCCGGGAAGCTGGTGGTTTGGAGATATTTGATGTAGCCTTTGATGCGGCAAGGCCTCTCTTTCCCTGTTGATTCCGGGATGGGAGCAGAAGAATCCGGTTCAAGCGTGCATTCGCGCGGGTAAGCCGAAGAAAGAGCGAGCAGCAATACACCCGCAAAAAAATGGAATCTTTTAAGCTTCAAACTTCACCAGATTTAGACTTAAATTCTATTCACATCACGCACCACCCTTCCATCTTCCAGCGTAATCACCCGCCTTGCGCGGTTGATAACCTTCTGGTCGTGTGTGGAAAAAATAAATGTCACCTGTTCTTCTTCATTCAGCTTCAGCATGATGTCCAGAAGATTTTCAGCAGATTTTGAATCAAGGTTGGCGGTAGGTTCATCCGCCAGAACAAATTTCGGCTTTGACGCCAGCGCGCGTGCAACCGCCACGCGCTGCTGCTGCCCGCCTGAAAGCTCAGTGGGGCGCTTGTCAATTTTATCAGCCAAGCCCACTGCGCTCAGCAATTCCGCCACACGTTTCATCCGTTCATTTTTTGATTTGCCTTGCAGCAGCATCACAAACTCCACATTTTCAGCAGCACTGAGAACAGGTATGAGATTGAATGACTGAAACACAAAGCCGATGTTGTAAAGGCGGAAGTCAATCAATCGGTTTTCGCCCAAAGCGCTGATGTCGGTGCCGTCAATGACGATGCAGCCGCTGGATGGATAGTCAAGCCCTCCGATGATATTCAGCAGCGTTGTTTTTCCAGACCCTGAGGGTCCTACGATTGCCGTAAATTCCATCTTCCCGATGCTCAGGGTAACGCCATTCAGCGCATGCACGGGCACCTGCGAGCCGTCATACACCTTCGTGATGTTTTCAGTTCTTATTACTTCCATGACAGTTCATCAATAGTTTATTATTCATCGGAGTTCACACACTTCGTATCGCACTTGCCGGATGCAGTCGCAGCGCTTTGTATGCCGGATAAAGCGATGACAGAATTGCCGTTGCTGCCACCATCATCATCAGGGTCGGATAAAAGGAGGTGTCGAGTGTTGGGTAAACCACTGTTTCGATGTCGAAATTTTCCAGCCCTCTGGAGAAGATGGATAAATCAACACCTGTTTTGTTCAGCAGCCGGATGGTGATGATGCTCAGCAGCAATCCGAAAGGCACTCCTGCAAACGTAAGGAAAACCGTTTCAAGCAGAATCATAAAAAATAACTTCTGCTTGTTCATGCCGATTGCCATCAGCATGCCGATTTCGCGCGTACGCTCCAGCACCGCCATCAGCATCGTGTTGATAATGCCAAACGCCATAGCAAAAAGGATGACTGCCATGAAAATCCGAAGATACTCATCCATGAACCGGTTGATATAATCAAGTTCGGGCGCAATGTCTTTCCATGATTCCACAGAAAGTTCCGGCAGTTTTTGCTGCATTGCGGTTTTAAAGGCGTCAATTTCATCTTCGTGATTCAGCAGCAGCGCTATTTCATGGAGCGAACTGCCGATGCCCAGCGCTTCGGCTAAGCTTTCACGCCTCACAAAGACATGTGTTTCATCAAATTTGGCTGAGCTGGTTTTGTAAATTCCCGCGATGCGGAATGATTCATCCACGATGTTTCCGTTCAGGTCTATCATTTTCAGCACCACGCTTTTTTTCAAATCGGCTTGCAGCTTCTGCGCAAGCTTCTCCCCGATGATAATCTGATTCTTTTTCCCTTCGGTGAAAAAGCTCCCTTTGACAATCTTCTCATGAATGTTGGTGACCCGCTTTTCCTCATCGGGATTTATCCCTTTTATAATGACTCCGCTGCCCGTAATGGAAGTGGTAATTAGCCCCGTGGCAACAACTCTCCCGCTGAAGCTTTTTACTTTCTGCTCGCCCCTTAGCGCTTCCAGCACTTCTCCCGTATCGCTGATGAAGAGGTTGATTTCATAATCATCATTGAATTGCGGGTAATGGATTTGCGCGTGAGAAATTTGCGAAGCAAGCACCGCCCTGAGCCGCTGCGATGAAATGCCGTAGGCGAATGACAGCATGAATAA
>DATLYB010000134.1:0-2877 GCA_035575215.1 Chitinophagales bacterium | reverse complement strand
GGTGTAACTGGTAGCCACGTACGTTTGAGGGGCGTATGCCGTAAGGCGTGCGGGTTCGAGTCCCGCCCTGGGCACGTGAAATTTTTTCAAGAGTACACCTCAACAAAAGCCTCTGTTTTTTTTTCTAACAGGGGCTTTGTTTTACGAAAAACGAAAAAGGCAAAAAGTGACAAAAGTCACCATTCTCTCTAATAAAAATCATAAACTGCCCTTATTTCCCAAACGTACCTTTACAGTAAATTTTTAAAAATCAAGCAATGAAAGGTGGAAAAAAATTTTTAATCGCTCAATTAGTTTTATTGATTGCGGCAGGTTATACATTCACCGGCTGCTCATCAGGCAATACCCAAGAGGAAAATACCGTAACCGCTTCGGCTCCGGAAAAGAAAGTTGAAAAAGAAGAAAAAGAAGAGGAGGAAGAGGAAGCAGCTGCTGAAGAAAAATCAGAATCAGCCGACCCTTATGCAGATTGGAAAAACAACAAAGGCATCGGTCCGGTTAAGAATCTGCCGCTTCCTGCCGAAGTTGACCATGCAATGGCCGAAGAAGGCGCCAAGATTTATAAGGAAAAATGCAGTTCCTGCCATAAGCCCGATAAACGATTCATCGGTCCAGCTCCCAAGGGAATTTTTGAAAGACGTACTCCTGAATGGGTGATGAATATGATTCTCAATCCGGAGGTGATGGTGAAGGAAGACCCTATTGCCAGGCAATTACTGCAGGACTATAACCTGTCCCCGATGGCAAATCAACATTTAACGGAAGAGGAAGCCCGCAAGGTGCTGGAATACTTCCGTACGCTGTAAATATTTTTAAGCATGTTAAATCCATTAAAATGAATAAAAGATTTCTCAGCCTGCTGTCAGTTCTTCCCCTGCTTGCATTCCTAACCTCCTGCGGTGAATATGCTGCTAAAAAAAGCGGACCCCAGGCGCTTTCAGGAGCTACAGATGCCGCTTCAAAGGTGTATGTCGCTCCCGGCTCGTATGATGAGTTTTACATGTTTGCATCCGGTGGCTTCAGCGGGCAAGTGAGCGTTTACGGCTTGCCTTCCGGCAGGCTGTTCCGCGTGATACCAACGTTAGCGGTGGATGCTGAAAAAGGCTATGGCTTCTCAGAAGAAACCAAGCCGCTGCTGATGACTTCGCACGGCTTCATTCCCTGGGATGACGCGCATCATCCGAAGATTTCACAAACCGATGGCGTAGCGGACGGGCGCTGGCTGTTCATCAACGGCAACAACACTCCGCGCGTGGCAAGGATTGACCTCACCACGTTTGAAACCGTTGAAACGATTGAAATTCCAAACGCGGGCGGCAATCACCCCTCCCCGTTCATCACGCAAAATACCGAATATGTGATGGCAGGCACGCGCTTCAGCGTTCCGGTTCCGCAAGCCGATGCATCTGCGAAGGATTTCGCTGACAAATTCAAAGGCACGCTTACTTTCATCAAAGTGGACCCGAATTCGGGTGAGATGAAAATTCATTTCCAAATACTGATGCCAGGATTTGACTATGACCTTTCACATGCCGGAAAAGGTCCATCGCACGGATGGTCATTCTTCACTTCCTACAATACCGAGCAGAAAGGCTCCCTGAAGGAAATCGAAGCATCTCAGAATGACAAGGACTATGTGGCAGCCGTCAATTGGCAGAAAGCCGCCCAGCTGGTGGATGGCGGAGCCGGGCAGGATATGCAGGTTACTTATTACCATAATCGGATGGATGAAGCTACGCAAACTGCGAAATCCGAAATCATGAAATCAGTGAGGGTGATTGACCCTTCGCAGTTGAAAGACGTGGTGTATTTCATCCCCACGCCCAAATCACCCCACGGCATGGATGTTGACCCTACGGGTGAATACATCGTGGCAGGCGGAAAGCTCTCGGCAGATATGGCGGTGCATTCCTTCAGTAAAATGCTGAAGGCTATCGAAAATAAAGCGTATGAAAAGGAAGTGTATGGCATACCCGTGCTGAAATATGAAGAAGTGCTGGGCGGGATAGTGAAGCAACCCGGATTGGGACCGTTGCACACCGAGTTTGACGGAGACGGATATGATTACACATCCTTCTTCATCTCATCGGAAATCGTGAAGTGGAAGGTCGGCACGTGGGAAGTTGTTGACCGTGTGCCCACCTATTATTCTATCGGTCACCTGCTGGTGCCGGGTGGCGATACACGCAAGCCGTGGGGCAAATATGTGATAGCGCTCAACAAGATTACCAAAGACCGTTATCTGCCCACCGGACCCGAACTCACCCAATCAGCGCAGTTGTATGACATCACCGGTGAAAAGATGAAGCTGCTGCTCGATTTCCCCACCGTTGGCGAGCCGCACTATGCGCAGGCAATCCCGGCAAGCGTGATTATGGATAAGAGCAAGAAGATTTACAAGCTGGAGGAAAACAAACATCCCCATGCGATTAAATCGGAAGATGAAGCGCGGGTGGTTCGTGAAGGAAACACGGTGCACGTATTTATGTCAACAATAAGAAGCCACTTTGCGCCAGATAATATTGAAGGCATCCGCGTGGGAGATGTGGTATATTTCCATGTCACCAATCTTGAGCAGGACTGGGATGTGCCGCATGGCTTTGCGGTGCTGGGCGCTCAGAATGCCGAACTGCTGATTATGCCCGGTGTGACGCGCACGCTGAAATGGGAACCTAAAGCAGTTGGCAACTTTCCGTTCTACTGCACCGACTTTTGCTCTGCGTTGCACCAGGAGATGCAGGGATACGTGAGGGTTTCTCCGGCTGGCTCGAATACTCCGGTTAAATGGTGGACGGGCGAACCGGAAGCGTTGTAAAATGACTCAGATTCCTTTTCAAAAGGCGGGTCGCTTAAGAGCTGCCCGCCTTTTTTTATAAT
>DATLYB010000133.1:0-7061 GCA_035575215.1 Chitinophagales bacterium | reverse complement strand
ATCCGACTTGTCAGCACGCTGGATGATTACACACAGGGGCGCTCCGCCCGCTGCCACGGTGTAAATAGTGTGGTCTGGCGGATAATAGCCGTTTTGCAGTTGGTAGGGATGCACGTAGTCAACATAAAAAATTCCGTAATCCCAATCGGCATCCGACTTAAGATAGTAGCGAACATATTTCACCTCAAAGCTGTCGGCAAGGTTGGATAAATAAATTCCAACCGGATAATCGCAATTGGTGCCAACAATTATTTTTTGATTCTGCTTTACGTTTTTCACCAGCCATTCACAGGCTTCCTTGACGCTGAGCATCCAATAATCTGACGTGTAGTTCTTATACGCCTTCTTCACTCCCCCTGTAGCCGGATTGAAATATACATATTGATACGGATGCTGTGCTATCACCCAATTCAGAGGATTGGCGCACAACAGAGCCATCAGTATCGCAACCGCTTTTTTTGCCAATTTTGATTTCAGCAGTTGAAACAAGCTTTCCCATCCGACTGCCGCCAGCACTGCCATGGGCGGAATCACAAACAGCACGTGCCGCGCACCGCTGTACACCGTTGATTTTTTGATGACGATGTACGCCACCGGAAATACGAACAGGAACAGCACGACCAGCGCCAGCCCCCGCTTGTAAGTTTTCTTCATCCAATAAAAAAGAACAGGAAAAAGTACGGTACCTGCCAGCAGCAGGATGGGATTGGAAATGACCAGATACTTCGGCAGATAATACCAGGGCAGCTTGTGCGAACGGATTTGCTCCCCCTCGAACAACTGGTTGATTTTGGCGGGATATTTTGAGAAACGTGCCAGGGCGGCAAGCGGGTTTTCAATGGGGTCAATCAGCCCGAAGGGCCAGAATAATAACCCGATAAAATAACCGAGAATGATTATTACAATAACTTTTACCGCTATCTGTTTAAGGGCGCTGCCATTGAATGACGTATTTTTTTTCAGTGTGGAGAAATAAAGCCAGAACAGCAGGATGAACAGTGAAAGGTAAGCGAACAGCAAAATGCCGCCAATGCGGATGCTGATGCTGATGGCGATGCCGGCTATAAGTCCCGCAGCGGTTTTCCAGGAAGGCGCAGGCAGTTGGTTCAGAAAACGCACCAGGAAGAAAAGCGCAAACGCATATCCGAATGCAAAAGGCAGGTCTTTCGGGTTCATCAGCGAATGTCCGGCAAAGCGGGGAGTTAAAAACAACACCAGCGCGGCAAAAAAGGCTGCCCGCCAGTTGAAGATTTCTCTGGCGGTAAGTCCTGAAAACAAAATGGTGAGCACCCCTAAAATGGAAATCAGCAAATGGCGGATGTTGTGAAAGCCGAGTTGGGAATCATCCGGATAGCCGAACGCCCGTGTCGCCAGGGCGCATACCACTTCGAAAAAGGCGCCATAATACATCAGGTCGTTGCTCATCGGAATGTCGTCCACGTCAACGCCCATTTCTTCAGCGCCCTGCTCGCCATGCTCTTTGATGAGCGCCAGCGCTTCCTTTTTGCTGATGAAAAGTGAAGTATCTTTTCCGAACGAGGTGTAGAAATTGAGGACGTGCTCGGTGATATAAGTGTGATACTTCTCATCACCGCTGATGCCTGTGCTTTGCGAAAGAATCCCGAAGATAAGTGCGATGATTCCGATGAAAGAAAAAAACAAACGCTTGTAGAAAGAGGAATTTCCTTCAGAGAGATTTAAAAATGTTTTTTTTTCACGCATTGTCTGGTTAACGGATAGCCGGTATCGGTAATCAGAATGAAAAGTAAATGGTTCTTGGCATCCAATTGCCAATTACAGCAGCTTCACTTCTTTTCCATGACTTTTGATTGATTTATCCGCGGCTTCCAGAATTTTCACTACCTCCAACCCGTCATGCATATCGCTGAGCGGCTTTTCGCCTTTGGTTACCGCCATCACAAAATCTTCCACAACGCCTGCCAGCGCTTCGGTCTTCTCCAGCTTCGGAATGTAAATGTCCCCCACGCGGTAATCTACCAGCAACTGCCGCTTCGTTTCGTCTGTGTGCGGCTTGATGTCATAAGAGGTGTCGTACACCTTCACTTTTTCAGTAGGCTCCACGTCATCAAACAGAATCATCTGGTTGGAGCCGCCAATCAGAATTTTGCGGATTTTCACTGGTGATGTCCATGAACAACTGAAATGAGCGATGAGGCTGCTTTTGTAATTAAGCGTGAGATACGCGATATTTTCCAATCCCGTGTGGTTGTGCGAGATGCCAGTTGCATTGAGGCTGACGGGCTTTTCTTTCACCAGATAATTCAGAATCGAAATATCGTGCGGAGCCAAATCCCACAGCACATTGATGTCGGGTTGAAACAGTCCGAGGTTGATGCGCGTGGAGTCGAAGTATTTGATTTTGCCAATCGTGCCGCTTTCCACAATCAGCTTGATGGCTTTCACCGCACCGGTGTAAAGAAACGTGTGGTCCACCAGCAGCACTTTCTTTTTCCGGAGGGCGAGATTAATGAGCGTATCCGCTTCAGCCGTGGTTGATGTCATCGGCTTTTCTATGAGCACGTGCTTGCCGTTTTGAAGCGCCTTTTTTGCCAGCTCATAGTGCGTGTAGGCGGGGGTTGCGATGCAGACGGCATCAATCATCTTGTCTTTGAAGACATCATCGGGAGAATTCACTGTGCACACGGCAGGATAATTCGTTTTTGCCATCTTCAAGCGCTCAGGACGCAGGTCGCAAACGAGTTTTACTTCGCAATCGCTGCGTTGTAAAAAATTCCGGAGAAGGTTGGGTCCCCAGTAGCCAAAACCAATGATGGCAACATTCATAGCAGAACAAAAGTAGAGAATTAAGAAGTACGAGTATTGTGTGGCGCGTATGGGGTGTTGAGGTTTTTCTTGAATCGTTGAATTTCCAGAAGCAGCCTGAAAATTTCCATCATAGCCTGCATGATAATTTTGAAGGAAGCGCCCTTTGCCTCGCCCGATATTCTCGGATGATAGGTGGAAGGAATTTCAATCGCACGGTGTCCCAGCATATGCAGCTTGATGCAAATCTCACTTTTAATAAGCGTGCTGTTCAACCGGAGGTCCAGCAGCTTAAGGTCGGCCGTTTTAAAAGCCATCGCCCAATTCACGTCTTTGAGCTTCATGCCGAACAAAAATTGATTGAGATACTTGTTGACGCCTGAAAGAAATATTCTGAAGGGCGTATAAGAAGGGAATTGCTCACGGTAAAAAGCAAGCCAGATGCCGGGCTTGATAACCGGGTGAACCAGTAACTCTTCGGGATTAAATTGCCCGTCACCGCCAATCACGATTACATTTTCAAATCTTGCTGACGTGTACGCCCGCCTTTGAACAGCCCCGATTCCTTTATTCCCGTCATGAAAAACGGCTGATACATTTCGTTTCTCTGCCTGAATTTTTTTAATTACAGAAATGGAATCATCAGTGCTTCCGTCATCTACAATCATAATTTCATATTCTGCTGCAATCGCTTCCATTACGGCTGCAATTTTATCCACCACGTTCCGCAACACACTCCCCTCGTTGTAGCAGGGAACAAAAACCGACCACGATTGCTTTTGCATTATCTCAGGATATATATTGAAAGATGCGGTTGACTTTCTTTTTTTCGCTTGCGGAAAAAAATGTTTTCCACTGACCGGTTTTTTCAAATTTTTTACCCGCTACGTTGTAATCGTTTTGCAGAAACTTTCCGAATTGAAAAGGTTTCAATCTGAACCGTGCCGTGAAAGAGTTTAAATGTACATCAGGCTTTGCAAGAATCTTTTCATATACCAGCCAATTCGTTTTTTTTGTTTGCACCAGCAGCATTTCTGTTCTCATAGCAAGGGCAATCGCCATTATTTCTTCCTGCCCGATGGGTGCTTTTAAAAATTGCCTGTATTTTCTCAGCCGTTTTATCCCGGAACAAATACTCATGAGCAGCTCGATATTCAAATGCGAATACCAGGTGCGGTGAAAATCATTTCTCAGCAATGAACAGAGAATGTCTCGCGGGTTGCGCCAGATTCCAAACACTTCAATCTGCGGAAAATTCTTCCGCAGCCATTCAATTTTGAAATGAAACTTTGTGTCTTTAATCAGGTTCAGCCCATCCGGTTGTATTTCGAGCGTTTTGCTGTAATTGTAAAACCAATCTGACTTGATATAACTTTTATCTAAAACTCCTTCCGTCATTTTTCTCAGAAAGCGGGCGGTGGCGTTGTGTTTTTCTTCCGGCTCCCAGTATCGCCACTGGGTGTGCGTCACCTCTGTGCTGTTGAAGGGATGAAACAGAAGATTTATCTGCGGATGATGTGCCAGCATGCGCGCAATCATCGAAGACCCGCTGCGGTCAAATCCGATTAGGAAACATATTTTAAGGCGGTCGCTTTGCTTCCTTTGAACCGGCATCACACGTTTTTATAAGAGCCTACTTTGTCGGTGTGAATCCATTCGCTGCAAAGATTCAAAACTCCGCGGTAAATGCCGTAAAGATATTCCATGTGGTTTTTATTCAGCCCCTGGTGAACGGGCAATCCCACCACACCGCTTGCAGCATCATAAAAATGCGCGATTCCGAATTCGTTCAGCTTTTTATGAAATCGCTCATTCACCGGGGAATTGAAATGATAGAAATGGGGGATGCGGCTGGCGGCTGTTTCTGAATGGATGTCTTCCAGTGAAAACATTTTTACCAGCGCATCCCGGTTTTCTCTGCGCAAGCGTATCACCTCATCCAGCTTGGGCAGTTCGGAGGCCAGCTGTGTGAAAACGATTTCCCTTTTGTAATAGTCAAGGCAGCCGTAGGAGTCCCACAGCTGCTGGTCATCAATCTTTACATTGAAGAGAAGGCAGCCGAACTGTACGGGAAAAATCTGAGGCAAATCAACAAGGCAAATTTCATCTTTGACCGCAGGAAAATCGAACGTGATGTCAATTGGGTCAGCCGCCATCTGGCTAAGCAGCGACCGCGCCTGCTGCGTATCAGGCACAAATGTAAATGGCTTGTGATGGGTGAGTTCATTGAGAAGTGACAGCGCTTTTTCAGCCGCCTTTTCATCCCGATGATGGCTGTAATCGGACAGGCGGAACGGAGTGGAAGAAATCACGGGAGCTGTTGCCGGCTTATAAAAAATAACCGGATAGCTCACCACCTTCCATTTCTCAAAAAATTTATAAAGCGACCTGCGGTAGGATACACCCACATCAAGGTATTTGTATTTCGAGCCGGAGAAATATTTCACGCAATGCCACAGCAGGTAATCCTGAATGCGCAGTTCTTTTCCGCGTTCATTTCCCGCAAGGTTGTTCAGGAACAGATGGTTGCCCACTTCGATTAGCACGCAGGCGCCCACGGCTTCATTCAGCGAATCATAGGCGATGAACATGTGGTCGTGTTCATGCAGGTGAGTCGGGAGGTTGGGGTCTTTGGGGTCATACCACATCGAACGGAGTACTTCCATATCATGCCGGGTGCCCGCCACCTTTTCAATCCGGATGCCGGCTTCCTCTGTCTTCCTGATATTCTTGCGTGCGGCATAGGCAATCTTCTCCCATGCGGTGACCTCGTCAAGCAGCAGCCCGCATCCCTCATGCACGAAATCTTTCCCGATATACTGTCTCATTTTTGTATCGCAAGCAGATTGTCGGTGATGCCGTTGTTGTCTGCGCCAGCCCACCAGTTGTATCGCTTCAGTGCGACTACCTTTCCGTTCAGTTGATTAAGCAAATCCAGCCATGTGTGAAGCGAGCGGCTTTTGCGCATCGCTCCGCGCTCTTTGGTTTCGCTGCTGAAATCGCCTCCCGCAATCAGAATGCCTCCCGGCTCCAGCAGAGTGAATAAATTGCGAATCGCCTGCTGCCACTTCACATCATCCACGATGTGAAAAATCACCCCGATGGCGTTTACAATGTCAAACCGTGAAGCCTGCAGCGCCCTGGGTATGTCAGTTGAAATATCCCACAGCAGCAGGGAAATTTTTTTGTCATTGATTTTTTCCTTCAGCTTCTGAAGAGGCGGCTTGCAGAAATCAACGCCCACCATTTTTTTAATTGGAAACAGCGAACGGTAAAATTCAAGCCAGTGACCGGTACCCACGCCTGCGTCAAGCACTGACAGTTTTTTGCCCGTCTTTTTGTGCTCGTGCAAAATTTCAAGGATGCCGTTTTCCACTAGGTTGTAGTGATATTTAGTCCAGTACCTTGGCCAATCGGGATTAATGAGCTCCGATTCACTGCCCGAAGTGATATGAATACGATGAGAGAAAAAGGCGGCTGGGTCTGAACGATACAGGACGTAAGCCTTTTCGCGCGTTAGTTTTCTCATCTGCTTTATAGCCATTTCAAAATTATTTAAAAGACCTTAGTGTAATGCGTAATCCAGCTGATTTTTTAACGCGGTGGAAAAGCCATCTGCTCACATGTTCTGCATGAACGCTGCCATTCCTGAGCCTTCCCCTCATTTCTCCAGCTTTACCGATATTGCACGACCATCAATAAAATGAGCTTTCTTCCTTCTGCTTATCGTTCCAAATCCAAAGAAGCCATCACGCTTGCCCTGCCCATTATTGGCGGTCAGCTTGGTCAAATCCTTATGGGTTTTTTTGACACCGTTCAAATCGGAGGACTGGGGCATGAATATATTGCCGGCTCCGGCTTCGGCAACAACCTGTTTTGGATGATTAACCTGCTGGGGATGGGAATCTTGTTTGCCGTGTCCACGCTGGTTTCCGAGGCATTTGGCGAACAACATCCCTGGAAAGCCATCGGCATTTTCCGCTCAGGAGTTAAAACCGCGTTAGTGGTATCGGTGATTTTCACCCTCCTCACGCTGGTGGGAATGCGTTATATCCACCTGTTCGGTCAGAAAGAAATCGTCAATGAGATAGCATTGCGTTACCTGCGCATGGTGCTTCCTTCCATCGTTTTTGTTTTTCTATTCACCGCCTGCAAGCAACTGTTTGACGGCATGGGCAGAACCACCATCGGTATGTACATAACGATAGGCGGGCTGGCGCTAAATATTTTTTTCAACTGGGTGCTGATTTACGGCAAGCTGGGTTTTCCTCGATTGG
>DATLYB010000132.1:0-11922 GCA_035575215.1 Chitinophagales bacterium | reverse complement strand
GGCTTTTCATGCCGTCAATCATCACGTCAAGAGAGGGAATCCTTAAGAGCTTTTCTTTCCATTCCGCTGTTAAATCTTCCGGTATTTCTTCATCCGCCTCTTTCAGCAAATTCAGCAAATACAAATCAACAACAGGCCGGTAAGGCTCCATGACGTCATCAGCAAGGCAAAAAGCGTTGTATTTATTGCGATGGTAAATCCCAACGGCAGGAAGGCAGCCACTTGAAACAAGGCTGCGGGCAATCACCGCGCGAAGGATTGCATAGCCATAGTTCAGCGCGTTGTTAGGAGGCGCACCGTAGCGCCCGCGCGTGATATATTTCTGCATGCAGCCGAAATATTCTTTCCAGTAGTGGACGCTCGCCTGCGATTCCATGTTTTTCGTGTCACCGCTGGTGACTTCAGAAGCCCAGCGTTCAAGCGGAACATAATTCATTCCTGATTCCCGCAATACTACCGCCTGGTTGCTGATTTTCGCCTGCACGGTTTGTTTCCACAGTTGTTTTTTCAAAGGCTCTGATGCGCTGAGTTGATGGCGCAATTTTTCTGTATAAGTATGGTTTGCGCTCATGGGCAACACCAGGCCGTTGGGCAAATGCTTTTCATCGCACCACAGGATGGCGGCATTGTTATCAAGCAATGCGTTAATCACGGCATGAGTGACAGTTACCTGCTGATGGTCAATCACCATGATGCCGATGTCTTCGATGGGGACGGTTCGGGTTCCGGATGACCTTTCCAAAAGTTCGGAACTTTTGGAAAGGTTTCGGGGAGGAAGCTCCACCACCAACTGCGCCTGTTGCAACCGCAGGTAGGCGGGGTTGCCGAAGTAAAGGGTGCGCTTAATCATTTTTGTTTTAAAATTTTCTAACCATCAAAAAGCTTTCCAAAAGTTTAAAACTTTTGGAAAGCTTATCGTTTGGAAAGCTATCAGAATGCTTATTCCATGTCATTGGCAAGTTTCAAATCAACCGGCTGCCGGTGAAAATCAATGAACTCCTCTCGCCCTCCGAACCACGTCAAAACCTCTTGCCTCATCACCATGGTGGGCTTGCCGGACAGCAGGGATTGGTAAGACGACCATTTCCAATCTCCGATTGATTTTGCAAATCCGTGATGTACGGGGTTGGCGTGGATATAATGAATGATTTTGGTGAAATGCTCTTCGTCCTCTATCGCCTTCCTTTTGAAATTCGGAATGAAGAGGCTGCCTTTTCTTTTAAAAACTTTGTTGAATGCCTGCGTGTAGCTGCTGAACAGGTTGGAGAATTGTTTGCTGACGCGGTATTCAAACTTTTGGAAAGTTTCAAACTTTCCAAAAGTTGCCGCAACCGTTTCCATATCTTTAATCCTGACAAGCAGATGCAGATGATTTGGCATCAGGCAGTAGCAATAGGTATCAGCTATTGATGGAATGAAGGATGCGTAGCGCTGGAGGAAAAACCGGTAATTATCATCTGTGCGAAAAAGATTATCACTGCCGTTGGCGCGGGTGCAGATGTGATAAAACCCTCCCGGTTCCATGCATCATGGGTTGATGAAAGGTATAAAAAAAATAGGATTATTAATAAACCCGGAAACTGATCCTCAACTTTCCCAAAAAGTCTTAAAACTTTTGGGAAAGGTTATAAGGGCTCGGAAACTGCTACGCCACCTTTCCAAAAGTTCCCAACTTTTGGAAAGGTTAAGGCACTCCTGGTTCCATGTGTCATCGGTTGATGAAAGATATAAATAAATCCGATAATTAGAAATATCGCTTTGGGAGGCGACCTTTTTTAGGAAATCTTTCCAAAAGTTTACAACTTTTGGGAAAGGTTATAAGGGCTGAATATTCCCTAACCGGTCGGTACGCAGTTTTATGCAGCGCTGTTTAATTTGAATTGCTCCATCGAATGTATTTTCCGAGCAGTTTTGGCTTTCGAGTTCACCGAATTTCGCATTGCCTTCATAACTGTCGTAGGGAAGAATCAGCCTGGAGATGTTGGAGGGAATGAAAAAGCACTGTTTGCCTGTGCTTTTCACCATCTTATAAATTCGCTCGTTTATCGCCTTCCTGTTGTTCCAGTCAATTACATTCTGTTCTCCTTGTTTTATTCTTTTCCACTCCTCATCGGTGGGCACATAAACCAGGTCGTTGGGTTGCAGCAGGATGGTTTTGCATCCTTCGCGTTTTTCGGCAACCGGCAATCCCTGTTTTAATCGCTCAACAATTTTGTGAGCAGGCATAGAAATGAATCCGCTGCGTTCTTTAGTTGTTTCGTTTTCGTAAATCACAAAATAGGCAATGGCTCCGGCATCAGTTTCGATGTATTTGTTACCAAACAGGTTGTCGCGATGCTCTTCTTTCAGTTCTCCATCCATAACGGTTATTGTGCGGATGGGTTTGTTCTGATTTTTTTTAGCAAGTTTTTCGAGACCTTCAGTTGAAAAAGCTTCTTCTTTTGAGCCGAACTCTTTCAAATGTTGTTTGAGTAAGACAGGAATTCTTGATTTATCGGCATAAGGAATCTTGGAGATTTTCTTTTCGTCAAATGTTTTGTCGATTGTAACCCGCTTTGCCTTGTAAGGAATAAATTCAGCAATGGTAATTTTTTCATATTTCTGATTACCGATGCGGTAAGCATTGTCTTCTTTGTTTTTTTTCAGGTACTCTTTTTCAATTGCTTTCAGCAGCAGTTCTGTCTCATTAAGTGAAATACCTGTTATTTCCATTGTTTTTTCGATAATCTCCTTCATCAGCGGACGTGCTGTCTGGTCATAGACGTAAGCGGTCGTTTTTCTTTTTTCCTTATCGTGTTCAACCTGCATGCGTTCAATCTGAATCCTGAAAGCTTCCTTCACTTTCACGTCACGCTTGTTCTTAATCCAGATGATGCCCTGCGGCACTTTGAACATAGACCTCCGCACGGCCATCCACCGTTTGTTGGGTTGTTGGAGAATAGCCTGTTTCACCGGGGTTCCGTCTTGTTTACGTACCCATTTCATATAGCGGTTGAAGGGCCTGCTTATTACACGATTATTGGTTTTGAAGGTGACGATGACTTCACTAAGTTTTTCTTTGGCATCGTGGGTAAAGGTTTCCCAGGGAGGAAGAAATTCGCGGATTTTCTTTTTGCAAAGTGTACGCTGATACTGCTTCCATTCCTGGCTGGTGTCGGCTGCATTGAGCGTATTGAGGTAACGGATATGCTCGCGTGTGGTGGCGGCAATAATCAGGGCATCGAGCGCATGATGGCGATGGTCAAGGCGCTTGCTGTCAAAGTCGGGTATTTCAGGAACATTGAAGTCAATATCATTGGCGCCCTGTTGGTTTGGGTAAATGTAAGTTTTACCGTTCAACTGCTCCAATCTTTTGAAGCGGGGCTCAAGCAGGCGTTTCCAGACTTTGTTCAGTCCCCATTTACCTTTCAGTTCAGAGGTGATGCTTCCGATAGTAAACAGCAATCCCTCTTTTTCCTTTGCAAAGGGATAGAGTAATTCGCCCAGTTTTTTGCCAATGTATCGGGTGTCGTTAATTTGCCGCTCAATAAAGTCATCCGGCACTTCTGTGGCAAGCAGGTTTTTTAATTTACGGCCTCTAAAGGTTTTTTTGCAATGATTGACATAATCCTCATAATTCAGCAGAGGATATTTTACGTTACCATGTTCACAGCTTCCTTTGGAATCGGCAATGAAGTTGGCAGCCAGCCTGTTTCCTTTTGCTTTGTTTACCCCCGCTTCGGCAATCACAAGATTTACCATAGCGTCATTTTTCATTCTTGCCTGCGGGATAATGTGTTCCTTTTGATAGCTGTTTTCGTCAAAGAGCTTACTCAAAGGGATGACTTTTCCGGTATAGGGTGACATGCAACGCTGGCTGAGCCAAAGGATGTATTTCTTTACTTCAGCATTGGAAGGGATCCGCTCCCTCTTTCCATCACGGAACAAGTTGTCCATCCAAATCTGGTCTTTGTTTTTCTTCTCTTTCTCATCATACTCAAACCATCCGCAGCTTTTGTAAATTCTGAATTTTTCAATATCCACCGGGCTGTCGGGATTGGGTTTAACTGTAAACGATGCGTTGATTTGGTTTTCATGCTCATCATAATGAGTGAAATCACCATTCATCAATTCACTGAGCAATTTTTTTGCCCGCAGTTTTTCTTCAAGATTTTTTGCATTGCTCTCTGCAATGGCAGCCCGCTGCTCGGCATTTTTCTTCAGGTCTCTGCCGAGTTCGATATGGATTTCATCCGGCTGACCAAATGAGTTGCAGATGTCTTTTACGAGCAGCACCGTTTCACGAACCACCTGCTCCACCATAGGATTGCGGAGGCTGTTGGGTTCAATCAGATTCATCACATTCAGATTCCGTATTTGCTCAGCAGTATATTTTTCTGAATTCTCTCTTTCGCTGTGGCGTCCATAGACCACATAGCCTGCCATCCATACAGGCAAACCGGAAAACTGACTTCGTTCCCTGAACTTTCGCTGCTCTATGATTTCACCGGTGCGCTTATCCACCTTAATATCGCGCTCCCATCCGTTTTTGATGATGTCGTCAATGCGCTCGGATAGTTTGATTTTGACGGGATTTTCAATTGATGATTCCGGTGTTTTGATTTCGGTGTTTGTGATGTCTTCCCATTTCCAGTATTCTCCACACCGCATTACTGTGAGCAGCTTTTTTAATGCTTTAGCTGAATAAGCGGCATAATCTTTCTTAAATTCTTTTTGTACCGAAAGGGCTTCAATTACTTCAGCGGGCATTTCGCTGAACCGCTTTTTAAGAGCAGTTTGAATCCCTTTTTTAGATTTTTCAAAATCAGATGAAGAAATAGAATAAAGAATATGCCACAAGTCGAAGAATCGTTCCGGGTTGTTCAGAATTTCGTTGCCCTTTTCTTCCCAGTTAAACTTTCTGAATATTTTCCGGAATTCTTCTTTGGTTTCGTTTCCTTTCAATGATTTCCGGTTGTTGGTGAACAGATTGATGCGGAATCGTTCTTCGTTGAGCTCAGCATCCGGATTCAATTCATTGAGCTTGTCAAAAATCTTCTTCTCCGTGATTTCCGCCTGTGAGTCGAACAAATCAAATAGGGCTGCTTTATTGTCTTCATTCAAATAGAGGCGTGTGACGTCCGCGTCAATTTTCAAAGTTCCGTTTACAGATTGTTCGCGCTGAAGGATTCGGATGTTGTGAATATCCTGCCAGATGCGGAATTCCTGAAAGAGCGGACTGGATTTCGGTGCGCATTTCAAGCCATAGGTTCCGGTTTTTTCCCATTCACCATTTTCATTTTTTTCTTTGCCGGTTCTTTTTTCATAGCGGCATTCGGAGATGGAGCCTTTCTGTGATTTGAGGTCGCGCTGATAATAAATAATGTCGTTTGCAATGATGTGAAAAAGCCCTTTTTCAATCAATTCCTTCTGTTTTGCCGAATTGTTTTTATAAAGAGTTTCGGCAATTGCTTTTACCTTATCGCTATTCAGCAACTCCTCAATAGTTCCATCAGCTTTTCTTATTTCAATTTGTCTTTTCCAGATGGCATCCAGTTCTTTCTGATATTTTTCTCTGCGCACCACATTCTGTCGGATTTTGTAAATCTCATTTCTAAGAGAGTTCTCTACAAGCTTATCCCAGAAAAATTCACCCACCTGTTTGCCTGACTCATCAATCTGATTATCAAGGGCGGTCATCATTAGGGTCCAGTCATCTTCTTTTGGCTGCTTGGGGTCGCTGTCTTGCTTTACTTCACCCTTGCGGTTTATTTTTTGTTCAACCAGAAGTTTTACTTCTTTACCTTCCCAATCAGGCTTTTCTTTTCTTTTTACTTCCCAGGGCTGTTGGATTCTATTATCCGCAGCTTCAATTTCGAATGTGAGTTTACCTTTCTTGTCTTTTTCATCGCTTTTAAGCTGAACCTTTGTGATGATGGTATTGGATACAAACCGCGTCTTTCTTTCTTGCCCTTCACCTCTTTTGTATTCTGGCAATTCCCCGTTATCTATTTTGGCTTTGAGGGCGGCAAATTCTTCATAACTCAGGAGTTCATTATCCTGCAAATCCTTTCTGCTGCTTTTGAAACCTCTGCGCTGGTTCATCATGAAAAGAATGCGTGCAAGTTCTTTGACGGTAATTTTCTTCGTCAATGCTTTTTTGCGCAGATAATAAATAATCCAGTCTTCCTGTATTATCGGGTTACCCTTTTCGTTGGTCTTGCCCTTCACTCCGAGTAATTCGGTGGCTTCATCAATGGTTTGTTCGCTGAAGGGCAGCCAGTCTTTCATGCGGAATACAAAGCGACCATTATTTTCACGGATGATGTTCTTAATTCGCTGCGGATTGTCGAGGGGAAAATCTTCGCTCAGCCAGCCAATCAGTTTCAGCGCTGTTGTAAGCCGGGTTCTTCGTAGTTTATAGCGATGTTTCAACCTTCGTGAACCGCGCTTCATTCTACGAGCAGCAGCTTTTGTAATTCCCTGCGCGCCTGTTTCAAATTTCTGGAGATATTCCCCGTCAACGGGAATAATCCTGCTGCCAAGCCATTCTATTTCTCCTTCTTTACCAAAGTCGTCAATTGACTTTGGCATTTTAATGAGAGCGGCACCGATGGAATTTGTGCCAATGTCAAGACCAAGAATTTTTTTCATTTCCATATTGCAAGTGAATTTAAAGATTACTACTTTTGTGATGAATGAAGCAAATCACAATAAGGATTATTCCGTAGTGAGTTTTGCTCATCAAGTTTCCTCCCCGTTGTACTAAACAGCGGGGTTTTTTACTAATGTATGGGATTTGTTTCAAATCTCATAGCGTTCAATCCGACCTGAACAGTCCCGCAGCAATGCGGATTGTTTTACGAAGGTTCTGAAAGGAAACAGCAGCACAAATTGCAAGAAAGAAAATTTTTATCTTCCTACTCTACAGTTTCGTTCGGCATCCGGAAACGGTTTTACTTTACCATCACCCCCTTCCCGTAATACGTCCCCTGTTCAATTTGCAGGCGGTAAATCACCATGCAATCACAGGTGGTTGCAGGTGAATAATCCATATTCATTACATCGCCAGCCCTCACATCACCATCAAACAAGGTGGCTAATCGTTGCCCGGTGATGCTGAAGATTTCGAGTCTGGCAGGGGAATCTTCGGGCAGTGTAAACTCAAGTTTCAGTTGGTCTGTAAAAGGATTGGGGTAAATAATAGCATGGAGGGCACCGCTGCTCGCCTCCTCGATTCCCACATTCACTCCTGAATGAAAACGTGAGACTGCAAAGATGGTATTGGTTCCCGTGCGGGTGAAACCGCTTGTTACTATTTTGCCATCAGGCTGAAGGGCGATTTCTTTGAACTGGTTTCGTTCGTTCCCAAAGGAAACTTTCACGATGCCGTTAGTTCCAAAGGTGGAATCCAAAGAGCCGTCCTCATGCAGTCGAATAAGAAGCATATCGGAGTCAAATGACAACTCGTCATCCTTGGTATAGCCGGCAAGAAGGATTTTATTATCGGGCTGCACCATGATGTCATTGCAGAAATCAAAGCGGCCGTTATCAATATCAATAATCACCAAACCCTGTGTCCCAAAGCTGGTGTCGGGATAGCCGTCATTTTTAAAACGCGCTACGATGATATCTTCGGGCTGTGTTCCGTTGATGGTTTCGCCTGCCGTGAGGAATTTTCCGCTGGGAAGCAGCGCCAGCGCCCTGCCGTAATCGTCAGTGTTGGACGGATAGTAGCTGACGCTTGCGATGCCGAATGTCGAATCCGGAGTGCCATCGGGTAAAATCCGCGTGAGAGCTATGTCATTATCATTGTTGAAATAGTAAGTGCCCACCACCACGATTTTCCCATCGGGCTGCAGCACCGCATCCGCCTCATAGCCCGTTCCCCAATAAATCAGCGGAGTATGCACGAGCTTGCCATCCTGGTCGAAGCCGGTGTCGAGCGTGCCATCGGAATTCAGGCGGACGATGGTGACGTCATAGGGACCGGCAATGCCGCCAGCGGAAAAACCCACGTGAAGAATCTTACCGTCAGGCTGAAGCAGGATTTTGCTGGAATAGTCTTCGGCATTGATGTCGGTGACCACCATGCCATCAAAGCTGAAAGTGGAATCGAGCGAGCCATCGTCATTGAATTGGAGGGTGACAAGGTCGAAATTGAAATCACCGGCAGCGAGGATTTTGCCGTCAGGCTTCAGCGCGAGCGAAGTGATTTCATCACCTGCCGTACCCACGCTTAGAGTAACTTTTCCGTTTGTGCCGAAGCTGTTGTTTAATGAGCCGTCAGGATGGAGCATGACAAGCGCCATGTTATTGGCGCCAGCATTTCCGCCCACGAGGATGTTGCCATCGGGGAACGGCACGATGCAGTTGGCTTCATCCGCATTGGCAGTGAAATCAACGGTTACCCGGCCATCGGCATCAAAGTCATCATCGAACGAGCCGGGGATTTGGGCGGAGGAAGTTGCAAAGAGAATCGCTGTCAGCGCAAGAGTAGAAAGATTCGCATTCACGGTTTATGAATTAAGCTAATGCCGGAACTATTTTACCGCGGAAACAGAGTCTTCAGATTCTTTACCACGAAAAACAATAAAACTACAAACGGCTTTATCTTACCAGCACCGCCTTATCATACCACGCCCCGTGCTCCGTTTGCAGGCGGTAGATAATCACGCCTCCGGAAGCACTGACGGGAGAGTACTCCAACTTCTTAAGCTCATTTGCCTTCACATCGCCTTCAAACAACACTGCAAGCTTTTGTCCGGTGACGCTGAAGATTTCGAGTTTCACGCGTGAATCTTCCGCCAGCGCGAACTCAATGTTCAGCCTGTCGCTGAATGGATTGGGATATGCCCTCAGCTCAGCCAGATTCGCCCCCCCCAATTCTTCGCCTGAGAGCTTGAATGCCGCGCCACCTCCGCAAATATTCAATCCGCACGGACCGAGACGGTCGCCATGGGCAAGATGCGTGGGCACGTCATTGACGCTGACGCAGAGCGTGGTGAATGAAGCGCCTGTTTCAGAGCGGTGGCAAATATACACCCGCGGGTCGGTGGTGCTGTTGTTGCAGCGGATGTTCCGCACGCATACCCGCATGCAGTCAGACGCCTTGCATCCATTGGCGTCCGTGACGGTGACGCAATAGTCGGTTGTGTGAGCGGGGCACACGGTGATGGATGCGCCCGCCATGCCGTTGCTCCACACGAAGGCGTAAGGCGGAGTGCCTCCGGCAGCCGTGGCAGTCACCGTTGCACACGATGCGGGCTGATATCCGGTGTAAACCGTCATATCGTCTCCGGCAGTTACTGTGGGCGCCACACTGATGTACCTGCAATTGCCGTCAACACAAATGTCGCGCGTGCAGGGGTTGTTGTCATCGCAGTTGCGCGGGGTGTGTACACACACTGACGGACAGGGGAACGTAATACATATCACGGGGATGCAATTATCCACCGTGCAGGGGTTACCGTCATCACAGCATTTCTTCGGGTCTTTGCTGCAATCGGGGATGTGCTGACATGCTCCGCTGGCATCACAAAAATCGAGGGTGCATTTGTCGTCATCATCACAGCATTTCGGGTCAAGGGCGCAGTCGAACACGTTCTGGCACTCGCCATTGGCATTGCAGAAATCCCTGGTGCATTTGTCATGGTCATCGCAATCAACGGGGTCGTTATGGCAATGACCGTTATGGCAGCGGTCATCGGTGCAGGGGTTGCCATCATTGCAATCAATGGCTATGGAGAAGCATCCGACTCCTGTGACACAGCCATCTTGAGTGCAGGGGTCATTGTCATTGCAGATAACCGGAGAGTGGGTGCAATTGCCGTGATGACACCTGTCAATAGTGCAGGGGTCGTTGTCATTGCAGTCAAGCGGTGTGCGGACACATTGCCCGTTCACACACCGGTCAACCGTGCAGGGATTATTGTCAGCGCAATTCTTGGGCGTGAACACACACGTGCCATCCACGCATTTGTCTGTGGTGCAGGGATTGTTGTCATTGCAGACAACACGCTCATGTTTACAGGCTCCGTTCACGCAAAAATCAACTGTACAAGGGTTATTGTCAGCACAATTCTTTGGAATATGCATGCAGTTTCCGTTTACGCAGCGGTCAACTGTGCAGGGGTCATTGTCATTGCAGTTGACCGGCACGTGCTTGCATTCTCCGTCAACGCAGAAGTCAATGGTGCACGGATTGTTGTCACCGCAATTCCTGGGAGTGAATATGCAGGCTCCGTTTACGCAACGGTCGTCAGTGCATTTGTTATTGTCATCACATTTCAGCGGCTTGTGCTTGCATTCGCCCCGTTCGTTGCAGAAGTCATTGGTGCAGGGGTCGTTGTCGCTGCAATCTTTGGGAGTGTGGAAGCAGGCACCGTTGGCGCATTGGTCAATAGTGCAGGGGTTGCCATCATCGCATGATATGGGAGCATGAGAACACGTCACTCCCAAAGGCGTGACTACGCAAAAGTCAAACGTGCACGGGTTTCCGTCATCGCAAAGCGGAGCATGAACGCATCCCGCTGCCGTGCAATTATCCACCGTGCATGGGTTGTCATCATCACAGCACAGCGTGCTAAGTGTGCAATCGAAATTGTGCCTGCATTCGCCCGTAGCCGGGTCGCAGAAATCTTCCGTGCATGGGTCATCATCATCGCAATCTTTCTGGGCGTGTATGCATCCGATTACGCCACTGATTGGAATGCAGTCATCAGTGGTGCAGGGGTCGCCATCATCGCAGTCAGCAGGAAAATGAAAGCACCCGTCCTGGCAAAAGTCAGCGGTGCAATCATCGTTATCATTGCAGCTAACGGGCGGGAACGCGCATACATGATTTGGCGTGCAGACATCATCGGTGCAGTCATCGCCATCATTGCAGTCGTCATCCGTCTGGCAGCAGGGGAATGAAACGGGGGGATGCCGGCACTCGCCCAGATTGTCGCAGAAGTCAATGGTGCAGGGGTTGTCATCGTTACAGTCTTTCGGCACATGCCTGCAGAAGGTGCCGTTGGGAGACGTTTCGCAGAAGTCATCGGTGCAGGGGTTATTGTCATTGCAACACAAAGCAGGATTGATATTGCAGTCAAACACGAAGACACACGTGCCGTTGATGCATAAATCGCGCGTGCAGGGGTTGCCGTCAAAACACGGAACGGGCTCATGCTGACAGACTCGCGCATTATCGCAGAAATCAACCGTGCAGGGGTCGTCATCATCACAGTCAATATTTATGTGAACGCAGTTCCCGTTGCCGTCACAAAAATCAATGGTGCAGGGAGTGCCGTCATCGCATTCCGGAGACGTATCAAGCGAGAATCTGCCAATGGGGCCTTGGGTGACACCTTGCATGCCATCAAGCAGACTGCCGGGGGAACCTGAAAATTCAACCCGGTAGAAGACGTCAAAGAAGCTTTCCACGTACCAGGTGCCATTGGGAAGCATTGTGAAAGTGGTTATTCCGGGAGTGGGAGGTAAGCCAAAGTTTGGTCCTGCGGTAATTCGGAGATGGTTGAAATCAGGGTCACCCGTGCTGTGCAGTTGAAGTTCGATGATTTCAATAGGAATTGTCTGCATGGGCATGGAAGGGTCGAGGGGAGCAAGGGGGAGTAATTTTCCCGTTCCCGGCATATTCAGCATCCGGTGAAATCCCATGAGCGCCCCGGTTCCGCGCATTTCAGTCATCAGCAGTGCGTCAACCATAATTTCAGAGCTGCCGGGCAGTGTCTGGGGATTTCTCAATTCGAGCATGGCAATTATTGAAATCATCGAGCCGGGAGGCAAGCCGCCAATAATTTCCAGCGTTCCGTTGTAAGGGCAGGGAGGCGGCAACACCGGAGAGGGGAGCAGGCATGTACTTATCAACCGGTGGACACAATCACCGGTGGAAGGATTGCAGAAATCTTTTGTACACGGATTGCCATCATCGCAGTCCTT
>DATLYB010000131.1:0-4541 GCA_035575215.1 Chitinophagales bacterium | reverse complement strand
GCCTGCTGGTCAATCACAATGAAGCCTGATTTGATTTGAGAAAGAATAAAGCGGTTATGAATCTGCACCGGCTCGCTATGAATGGCTTCCGCTTCCGGCTCTTCCTCAACGGCTGTTTCAAACATGCGGCTGGGCAGCGTCACTTCCGCGCTTTCCTGGTCAGCGGATATTTCATAGAGGGGCTCCGGGTTCGGAGGCATCCGGTGGGGTGTTGTTGCCGCTGAAGTGAACGCAGGCGGACGTTCATAAGGAGTTTCTGCCGCTGCAGCAACAGGATTTCTCAGAAACTGCGATTGAATCTGGTTGAGGCTCTGCTCCTGCTCAAAATCCAGTGTCGGTGTGACACTGTACCTCGCCAGCGCATGACGCACGGCAGCCCGCACAAAGCCATACACCAGTTTTTCATCCTCAAATTTTATTTCCTGCTTGGTGGGATGCACGTTGATGTCAATGCTTGCGGGGTCAAGGTCAATGAATAGCACGAAGAAGGGGTAGCTGCCGTCAGGAATCAGCTCCTCGAAATTGATGAACACCGCATGGCTCAGATAGTGGTTGCGGATAAACCTTCCGTTCACAAAAAAATACTGCTCGCCTCTTGTCCTGCGGGCAAAGCCCGGCTTTCCCACGAAGCCGTAAATTTTCACGATGCCCGTCTGCTCGTCCACCGGCACGAGGCGTTCGTTATATCCGCTGCCGAAAACCGAAGTGATGCGCTGACGGAGATTGCCGGGTCTGAGGTGGAAAATCTCCATGTCGTTATGCGTGAGCGTGAAGAAAATATCGGGATGGGCAAGGGCTATCCGCTGGAATTCCTCGATGATGTGACGCATCTCCACCGGGTTGGAGCGCAGAAAATTTCTCCTTGCCGGCACATTGTAGAAAAGATTTTTTACGCTGATGCTGGTGCCGCCTGGCGTATGGCAAGGCTCCTGGCTTTTCACTTCCGACCCTTCGATAATCAGCAGCGTGCCGATTTCATCTTCCGTTTTTTTTGTCTTCATCTCCACTTGCGCCACGGCTGCTATAGACGCCAATGCCTCTCCGCGGAACCCCATCGTGCGGATTGCAAACAAATCCTCAATGGTGCGGATTTTCGAGGTGGCATGCCGCTCGAATGACAGGCGGGCATCCGTTTCCGACATGCCGCACCCGTTGTCCACCACCTGAATCAGCGTCTTTCCCGCATCGCGGATAATGAGCCGGATAGCAGTGCTGCCTGCGTCAATGGAGTTTTCCAGCAGCTCCTTCACCGCGGATGCAGGGCGCTGAATCACCTCCCCAGCGGCAATTTGATTGGCGATGGAATCAGGAAGAAGATGAATAATGTCAGACATGCAAGAATGGAAGGGGTAAAGTTAAGGATTTCAGGTGCGGGAAAGCTACAGTTGATTTTAAATATTCACATGCTTTATCTCACTGCATATTTCAGCACGCATTCATCATCGAGGTACTCCACCACGAGAAAGTAAACGCCAGAAGGAAGATGCCGGGTGTCAATCGAAATGCTGTGATAGCCTTCCTCTCTCTGACCGGATAGCCTGCCTAACTCCCGTCCCAGGATATTATAATTGGTAAGCCTGAAATTCCCTTTTGCAGGCAGCAGCACATCGAGGCTTGTAAAGTCGCCTGCCGGGTTGGGATACGGACCGATAATCACCAGGTCATCGCTCAGCGTGGTGCAGAGGCGGTTGTTGGACGGATTCTGGTCGGGCTGCCCGTTCGGGTCAATCACTTCCATGCAAATCACCACGTCTTCTCCGCAGTCGGTAACGAGAAATTGCGCGGCAAACTCATAAGTGAGCTGCCGGTTGTTGAAATTGCCGTCCCAATGTTCGAGGATGATTCCGCCTGCCGAGTTGGATGCGGTAATATCAAAACCTGTGACGTCAATAGTGCCGTTGTTGATGATGAAGGCGCTCATATCGAGCAGATAGGTGCATTCGCCATTGTAAAAATGGTGTGAAAGGATAATTTTTTCTAAGGAAACGTCCAGCGTGGCAGTGGCGATGGTGAGGGGTTTTGCCGCTGTGTCGCTGCATCCGGGAAGGTTTGATGCCACCAGGGTGATGATGACGGCTTCATTCTGCTGGAACACGTGCACGGGCTCGTCATCGAGTGAAAGAGGCGAGCCGTCACCGAAATTCCAAACGTAGCCCGATGCGCCTGTTGAATGATTGGAAAACGTCACCGTGAGGGGCGCAGCTCCGTATTTGGGTGAAAAATCAAAATCCGCCACAGGCGGTGCAATCACCTCCACAGTTTTGGTAGCGGAGCTGGCGCAGCCGTTGCGCGTCTGCACATCCAGCCTGACGGTATATGCGCCCACATCCGCAAAAGCATGAAATGGATTCTCCGCCACCGAAACGGGCGTCTGGTCGCCAAAATTCCACCGCCAGGCTACCACATCATCACCGCTATTGGTGATGGTCTTGTCGGTAAATTGGAAAGCCTTCCGTTCACACAAGCTGGGATTGTCAAAATCAACAGTCGGACGGGCGGTAATGGTGATGGTATCGGAAACGGTCTTAACGCAGCCAATGGCGTTCCTGACCTGCAGCGTCACAACGTAATCGCCCGGGTCGGGAAAATTGTGGAGGGGACATTCCTTGGTGGAAGTGAACATGTCGCCAAAATCCCAATACCATGCTACGTTGGAATGCCCGGGGGAATTATCACAGAAGCGGGCAGTGAGGTCGAAGCACAGGTTCTCGGCACGTATGCCGGCAACCAGCTCGGGGAAGATTTCCAGTGTGTCGTAAGCCGTATTTACACATTGCCTGTTGGTGGTCACGGTAAGACTTACCGGATACAACCCGCTGTTTTGATAAAGGTGCGAAGGATGCTGCGAATTTGAAACAGCGTTGTCGCCAAACGTCCACTGCCAGGCGGTGATGGTTTGACCCGGCTGCACCGCAGAGGCATCGGTAAAATTTACTGCCTCGTTCGCGCAGTTGGCGAGTTCATGCGTGAAGCGCGCCTCGGGCAATGGATAAATCACGACCTGTTTTGTCGCATCCTGCGAGCAGCCGGTGGAGTCGGTGACAATCAGTTTCACGTTGAAAGTGCCGGGCGTTTGATAATAGTGTTCCGGATGCTGTGTTACGTCAATGGTTCCGTCACCGAAGCTCCATCGCCAGGCGATGATGAACGAGGTGGATTGTTCAGTAAATTCAGTCGTATCTCCGAAACACGTCCTGTCGAATGAAAAATCGGCATGAGGAGCCACTCCGAAAATTTCCACATACACCGTATCATGTGCGATGCAGCCGTGTATATTTTGAACCGTCAGGGAATAGTCGCCTGTTTGCGTGACGGTGAGCGTGGAATCGGTGGTATTGTCTGACCACAAGTAGGAAGAAGCGACCTCGCTGCCCGCAATCAAGCGCAGCCTGTTGCCGTCACACAGGAGCGTGTCAGGACCCAGCGTTGCCTGCACCCGGAAGGAATCATAGCTGGCGAAAATCGTGTCAGTAGTGGCGGAGCAGAGAAAGCTGTCGGTCACCTTCACGAAATAATATCCCGGCTCGCGGATAATGTAGAAGCTGTCATTGCTTACGGTTTGGAAGTTACTGCCGCGGATATCGCCCTTTTGCCATTCGAAATAATAATCATAACCAAGCTGCGTGTCCCACACCACCGAGTCGCCCATGCAGATATGAATGGTGTCATCGAAGGTGATGGTATTCAGCCCGCCTGTGATGTGCACGGCATCAACCGAAGTAACTCCGAAAATATTCGTTGCAATCACGGAATAGACTCCCGGACCATTCGCGGTGATGCAGGGCGTGGTGTCGCCCGTTGACCAGAAATAGGAAACAAACCTGTCCCCCGCACAGAGCTGAACCGGAGTACAGAATCCGTAATCCAAAACAATATCAGGACCGAGATTGACAGGCGGGGCGTACTTGTCATTGAGATAGGCTTCCACATTGCGGATAAGTTCATCGGAGAGAGGCTGGCAGTAAATGAGTAGCTCGGCAAGGTCGCCATCCCACGTCCGATATTCGTGAGTAACATCAAACCGGTCAATAACAAAAGCGTTTGCCTCAACGCCCGCTGTGGTTTTAACGGAAAGAATTGAATACCGGGTGGGAGCATTAGTTTGCAATCCATTTACGGTCTGCATATTAAGTCGTGTGGTGCCATTTATGACATAAGAACTGGTATAATCCTGCGACCAGAGAGTTTTAGTGGTGTCATTGGGAGGAAACCCCGGGCGGCAGCAGCCCCTGTGAAAAAAAGGCATTGTATCCGTATCGCCCAGGACGTGCCTGAATTTGATGGAGGCATTTGGGTTTTCTTTAATCACCCAAAACACCGTTCTGATTTGCTGGATGCGATTATCAAAAATAAGGTGGTCGTCCTTCGGGCTTGTTTCTTCATTGAAACGCAGCACCGGTGCGCCATTCAACTCCGCTACATGAGGCACTTGCTTAGGGCGTTTTGTTGCATCGGCCTGTGAAGCATTATTCAGGGCGGTACTATTATCCAGCCACGTGGCGATATTGCCATTCAGGTCGCGCACCAATCCCCGGTCAGCG
>DATLYB010000130.1:0-8368 GCA_035575215.1 Chitinophagales bacterium | reverse complement strand
TCCTGAGATTGAGCAAATCACGCTGCAGCCGGGTGTTGCGCCCAGCGCCACACCTAAAAACGACCCACATGAAATTGCCTTCACGCCCGACAAAACGGAATATCTCGTCACCTGCCAGCGCACCAATGAAGTGCGCTTTTTTGACGCTGCTGCTGATTCGCTGATTGCGATTGTTCCCACCGGAGTTTATCCGCAGGAGATTGCATTTTCCAGCACTACCGACTATGTTTTCATCTCCTGCATGGAAGACAACCTGACTTTTGCCGGTAATGTCGGCTCCGTTTCAGTGATTAATTACAGGACGCACACGCTGGTAAAAAGCATCAACACGGGTTTTCAGCCGCACGGATTGAGCGTGGATGATGAAAGCATGCAGGTATTTGTCGCCAACCGCAACGCCAATCCAAACGGTCCCGCTCCGCACCACACCACCGGATGCGGAGGGCGCAACGGATATCTCACGATTATTGATATGAACACGCTTGAGTTGGTTTCCGGCTTTCGCGCTGAGCTTTCGGTTGACCCTTACTTTGTAGCAGTGAGAAGATAGCTGAAAATTTTAAGTTTTGAGCATTTTTGCATATCGTCTGAATTCAGGTCTCAAGTCTCAGGTTGTAAACGTAATTTCTAAAAAACTTTAACCATGCCGAGCATCTTCACGCGCATCGTTAAGGGCGAAATCCCCTGCTACAAAGTGGCGGAAACGGATGATTGCCTTGCTTTCCTTGACATCAACCCGCTGGCGAAAGGGCACACGCTGGTGATTCCCAAGAAAGAGGTGGATTACCTTTTTGATTTGGATGATGAACTGTACATTAAACTGCTTGTATTTTCAAAAAAAGTCGCCAGCGCCATCAAAAAAACAATTCCCTGCGAAAGGATTGGCGTTGCCGTGATTGGGCTGGAAGTTCCGCATGCCCACATCCATCTGTGTCCCATCAATACCATCAACGACCTCAGCTTCTCCAACCCGCGTGTGAAGCTGACGAAGGAAGAATTTCAGGCAGTGGCAGATGCGATTAAAGCCCAGGTTGAAGCGTGAGGCGGTATAACCATCCGCCCTCAAACTCTGTCAGGATTCGCCACCACAAACTCTTTCCAGCTTTTGTAAATTTTTTTCCCCGGAACGTGAATGCGGTTCTGAAAATGATGGCACACCGCAGCGGCTAATCCATCGGTGGCGTCTCTGAACCTGGGCAGGTCATGGAACGAAAGCAGGCGCTGCAGCATTCCTGCCACCTGTTCCTTTGAAGCATTGCCGTTTCCGGTGACAGCCGCTTTTATTTTCTTCGGAGAATATTCAATCACCGGTATTTCATTCAGCATCGCCACGGTGATTGCCACACCCTGTGCCCTGCCAAGCTTCAGCATGGACTGCACGTTCTTGCCGTAAAAAGGCGCTTCAATCGCACAGCATGAAGGCCGGTGCTGCTCAATCAAATTAGAAACGCGCTCGAAAATCCGCTTCAGCTTTGTTTGCTGTGACGGGAATTTTGAAAGGTCAACCGTGCCGAGGCTCACGAGCGTAAGCTTTTGCCCGCTGCTTTTAATCACACCATAGCCCAGATAAACCGTTCCCGGGTCAATGCCGAGAATGGTCTGTTCAACGGATGCATTCATTGAAAGCAAATGTAAAAGAGGAATGCCTTGACGGCAGCAGGCAGTTATGCACATCAGCACAGGAACAAGTCAGGCGCAGGCTATAAAGTTTACACCACCGATTCCCGGTTACTCATAAGCGATTACCTGCTTATTTTTGAGAACAAACTGTTTCATTGCTCAAAAGCAACTCCCCCGCTTCGCGCGCCTTCCGCAGATTCCTCCGCAACAAGCCCGCGGTCATCGGGCTAATGGTGATTGTTTTTTCCGCCATCATTGCCTTGCTCGGCTATCAAATCACGCCTGACTCAACGCCTGACGCCAACGACCAGGTGCTGCAAATCACCAACAAGGCGCCCGGCTTCACAGTGAAGATGCTTAGACGAACGAAGAACAAACATATTGAGCGGAAGAATTTTTTCACCATGATGATTCACGGCTGTGAGAATCCGTATGAACTGATTCCCATTCATAGTTACCGTTTCGAGGGGGATAAAATCATTTATGAAGAATATACCGGAGAACATTCCGGAACAGAAAAAACCCTCGAGCTGGCGGACGTAGCTTTTCCGCTTTCAGTTCAGAACAAGCCGGTGACGGAGAATGAATCAGTCACCTTTTACACTATTGATGAACAAAAGCATATTCTTTCAACAGCCGAGCTGCGCAGCAAAGTGGAAGATGAGCATATCATCACCCGCACATTTCATCTGGGCACCGACAAGTTCGGTCGAGACATCTTCAGCCGTCTGATAATTGGCGTTCGGGTTTCGCTTTCGGTAGGGATTATAGCTGTAGTTATTTCGGTGCTCATTGGTATTCTGATAGGCGCGATAGCCGGCTACTTCCGCGGATTCATTGATGAGGTGTGCATGTGGTTCATTAATGTGGTGTGGTCCATACCGACATTGCTGCTGGTGTTTGCCATTGCGCTGGCGCTGGGACGGGGATTCTGGCAAATTTTTATCGCTGTAGGGCTTACGATGTGGGTGGATGCCGCGCGCATCATTCGCGGACAAGTGATGAGCCTGCGTGAGATGCAATATATTGAAGCCGCACGCAGTCTGGGCTACAGTCATCTCCGCACCATCGGGATTCACATCCTGCCCAACGTGCTCGGACCGCTGATGGTAGTGTCGGCAGCCAACTTCGCCTCCGCCATTCTGATTGAAGCGGGATTGAGCTTTTTGGGAATCGGGGTGCAGCCCCCCACGCCATCATGGGGCAGTATGCTCAGCGAAAACTATGGCTATATCATTGGCGCCAATCCCTTCCTGGCCATCATTCCCGGGATGGCAATCATGCTGATGGTGCTCGCCTTCAACGTGGTGGGCAACGGCTTGCGCGATGCCCTTGACGTAAGGACAAGCCTGGTGAGCGAATCATAGTTTGTCTATCGCGCTGGTCAAGTGGCTTATGTCTGGTGATTAATGACAGTTTAGAGTTTCCGGTTAAAGTTTGCAGGGGTAATGTAAGATAAGTTAACCGTCAACTAACCGGAACATAAAAAACTTCTGGTGTACTCAGGTAAACAGCAATCCTGACTCCTGACTAACTTTGCCATGCGGCTGAATGAACCTGGATGAATTACTGGGTCTGTATCGAAATGACCCGCGTGTAAAACTTCTTGCAGAGAAGATTCAATCACCCCCCCCGGTAAATCTTCATCTGTCAGGCGTAGTGTCTTCGGCAGATGCGTTTATAGCCGCTGCCGTATCTGGAAATACATCCCTCAGCCATCTTTTCATTTATCCCGACAAAGAGGAGGCGGCTTATTTCCAAAATACCCTCGCTAGTCTGCTGGAAGGGAAAGACGTGTTGTTTTTTCCTGATTCATTCAAGCGTCCCGGAAAATTTGAGGAGGTGAACAACAACAACATTCTGCTGCGCACCGAAACCATCAGCCGGCTGAGCAGCAGCCGGTCGTCAGGCGAGCTGATTGTCACCTATCCGGAAGCATTATTTGAAAAAGTAGTGAAGCGCTCGGTGCTGCAAAAGAGCGTGATTCATATCGCGATGAATGAAAAACTGGATGCCGATTTCATGACGAATCTGCTGGCGGAGCATGGCTTTGAACGGGTGGACTTTGTTTACGAACCGGGGCAGTTCTCCATCCGGGGCGGCATCATTGACATCTTCTCATTCGGAAACGATTTGCCTTACCGGGTGGAGCTGTTTGGCGATGAAGTGGAGAGCATCCGCATCTTCAACCCCGGAACACAACTGTCAGAACGCAGGCTGGCACGGGTTTCCATCGTGCCCAATATCCAGTCGCAATTCACGGTGGAAGAAAAAACTTCTTTCTTTGATGCGCTGCCCGGCAACACTGTGATATGGTTCAGGGATTTGTCATTCACGATGGAAGTGCTCGCCAAGTGCTTTGACAACGCGGTGGCGCTTTACGAAGCGGTGACCGGAGGCGGCAAGGTGGAACTGGATGAGCAGAACCAGTTCTTCTCCGCTGAGCCTGCCAAAACATTTGAGCCTCCCAAAAACTTTGCCGGGCGCATCACTGGCTTTTGCTGTATCGAGTTGTCAGGCAAATCACTGCTGCGAGGTGAGACGGTTACATTCGGCATCAAGCCGCAGCCGGTGTTCAGCAAGAATTTCAACCTGCTGATTCAGAATCTTCAGCAAAACCAGAAGCTGGGCATCGTTAATTTTCTGTTCTCGGATAATCCGAAGCAGCTCAAGCGCTTCAGCCACATCTTTGAAGACATGCACGCCCGCGTGCAGCTCTTCGCCATCCCCAAAAGCATCCACCAGGGATTCACTGATAATGACCTGAAGGTGGCATGCTACACCGACCATCAGATTTTCGAGCGGTATCATAAATACAACCTCAGGACGGGATTCAGCAAGAGCCAGGCGCTGCTGCTCAAAACGCTGCGCGAGCTGAAGCCCGGTGATTATGTGACGCACATTGACCACGGCATCGGGATGTTTTCGGGCTTGGAAAAAATCGAGGTGAACGGGCATCTGCAGGAGGCGGTGCGCCTGCTGTATCGCGACCATGATTTGCTCTACGTCAGCATCGGCTCGCTGCACAAGATTTCAAAATATACCGGCAAAGACGGCACGCCTCCCCGGATGAACAAGCTGGGCACCGACACGTGGGAGCAGGTGAAGCGCAGAACCAAAAGACGCATCAAAGACATTGCCGAACAGTTGATTCAGCTCTACGCCAAGCGCAAGGCGCAAAAGGGATATGCCTTCAGCAAAGACACCTACCTGCAAACCGAGCTGGAAGCCTCATTCATGTATGAAGATACGCCTGACCAAGTGAAAGCCACCAAAGATTTCAAGACGGATATGGAAGCCGAATACCCGATGGACCGGCTGGTGTGCGGTGATGTGGGCTTCGGCAAGACGGAAATAGCGATTCGCGCGGCATTCAAAGCAGCGGCTGACGGCAAACAGACCGCGGTGCTCGCACCCACCACCATCCTCACCCTGCAGCATTACAAAACTTTTTCCGACAGGCTGAAAGATTTTCCGTGCAAAGTGGATTATATCAACCGCTTTAAAACTCCTGCACAGCGAAAAGAAACGCTCAGAAAATTGGAAACCGGTGAGATTGACATCATTATCGGAACGCATGCGCTGCTGGGCAAGCATGTGAAGTTTAAAGATTTGGGGTTGCTGATTGTGGATGAAGAGCAGAAATTCGGAGTGACTGCCAAAGAGCGGCTGCGCGCACTGAAGGTGAACGTTGACACGCTCACCCTCACTGCTACGCCCATCCCGCGCACGCTGCAATTCTCGCTGATGGGCGCGCGCGACCTCTCCATCATCAACACTCCGCCACCCAACCGCCAGCCCATCCAAACCGAGCTGCACGTTTACAATGACGAGGTGCTGCGCGATGCTATTTACTTCGAAGTGTACCGCGGCGGGCAGGTGTTCTTTGTACATAACCGCGTGAAAGACATCAGCGAGATGGCGGGGATGCTGAAAAAGCTATGCCCTGACGTGGATTTTGGCGTGGCGCACGGGCAAATGGAAGGGCATCATCTTGAAGAGGCGATGCTGAAATTCATCAACCGCGAAACGGACGTGCTCGTGTGCACCAATATCGTGGAATCAGGACTGGACATCCCCAATGCCAACACAATGATAATCAACAATGCGCATTGGTTCGGGCTGAGCGACCTGCATCAGTTGCGCGGGCGCGTGGGGCGCAGCAACAGGAAGGCGTTCTGCTATTTATTCACACCGCCACTCTCCACCCTGCCGGATGATGCGCGCAAACGGCTGAAGACCATAGAGGAATTTGCTGACCTGGGCAGCGGCTTCAACATTGCCATGCGCGACATGGATATCCGCGGGGCGGGCAACCTGCTGGGCGCTGAGCAAAGCGGATTCATTGCAGAAATAGGCTATGAGACCTATCACAAAATTTTAGATGAAACGATTCGCGAGCTGAAGGAAACCGAATTCAGGGATTTGTACAGGGAAGAGCTGGCGAAAAAACAGGATTTCGTGCACGAATGCCAGGTAGATACAGACGCGGAGATGCTGATTCCTGACGAATATGTGCGCAACATCAACGAACGGCTGAACCTTTACACCGAACTGAGTCACGCGAAAGACGAACAGGCGCTCGCCACATTCCGCGACTCGCTGCGCGACCGCTTCGGTCCCCTGCCGCCTCAGGTGGATGAACTCTTTCATGCCGTGCGCCTCGGCTGGCTTGGCAAAGAGCTGGGTTTTGAGAAAATCGTGATTAAGAACGGGCAGATGCGCGGCTATTTCCCCGAAAACCAGCAGTCGTTTTACTACCAGTCGGAAGTTTTCGGCAGCATATTAAAATACGTGCAGCAGCACCCCCGGCAATGCCGGGTGAAGCAAACCGAAAAAACGCTGCTGCTGATTTTCGAAGGAATCAAAACAATGCAGGAGGCGCGCGTGAAATTGGGTGATATCAGGCAGGCGGTGTCCTGCGTTACGCTGTAATGCAGTATGTTGTTGAATTGCCGAACAGCCCGTCACCACATGCGCTAACGGGGCAAGGCGTTGCATCATCCGCATCATCTTTCTTCCTTCAATCTCTTCAATTCTTTTTTCAGGCGGAAATTTTCGCTGCGCAGTTCCGAGATGGTCTGCATCTGCTCCTGCCGTATTTGGCGCAGGGTGATGATTTCTGAGAGGTATTCTTTCAACTGTTCATCCAGCGCATAAAACGGGTCGGGTTGTGCGGGGATTAAGCCCAGCAGCTGAAGGAAGTTGGTCTTTGCCATGTCAGTTGTTTTTTTTCTGAAAAATGATTTTTAACTGTTTGCCTTCATAGATATCGGAAGCCCCGCGCAACGCGTTATCCCTGATGATTTTATCAGCCATCTTTCCGTCACCGTAATACTTTTTGGCGATGGAAAAAAGCGTTTCTCCGCGTTTCACCTCATGGTAAATGATACCTTCACTTTGGGTGGGCAGCGGTGCCGGCTGCCGTTCGGAATGGTCTGCATCATTTCGCTTCAGCAACTGGTTTCTCAGGAATTTAAGCTCATTTGAAAGAGCCGAATTTTTTTCCTTCAGCAGGATATTTTCCGTTTTCAGTTTTTCAATCGTGTCAACCGCGGCTGATGAAGACGAAGAAGGCTGCCGTACAGCTAAATCGGGTTCGGAATTGCTGCTGAGAACAATGATTATCAGAACACATCCAAGCAGCAGCGTTACCGTTATGAGTATAAGGGCGAGCCGCTGGAGGGTTATCACCTGCTGTCGGATAGACCGCAGGTGATGGAATGACTCAATGCCGATTTCATATTCATCATAAAAGGTGCAGCCTTCGTCCACCAAATGGTCAATCTCTTCGCTTAACTGTTGGGTTTCCATACTGCGGAGGGAGGATAAAAATGGTGATTTTTTTAAAAAAAGCGGAAAGAATAATGCGGCATTTTTCAGAATTTCCTGTGCAAAGGATGCCAGCCTGCCCTCCGGGGTTGCTCGCCCGCTTGCCGCTATGGCGGAGTTCAGAGCTGGAAATTGTCAGCCATTCACCGGTAAAAAAAAATTATTATCACTCATTGCGCTACTATCACTTTACCCGTCAACACCCGCCCGCCTTTCAGCTCGGCAAAGTAAACGCCCGGTGGTAATTTGTCTGTGCTGAAAATGGCTTCGCTGCCGGTGATGCCGGACAGCGTGTTCACCACCTTGCCATTCACGTCATACAGACTGAGACGATAGGTTGTTCCAGCGTCATTGGCAAAAGCTACTTTCACCCATGATGATGATGGATTGGAGAAGATTTTCATGCTTTCATTACTGTTCACCGCTGCAATGCTCGTAGGTCCTACATTCACTTGCAGCGCCACCGTTTCACCCGTGCAAGCATCTGCGTTCGTTTCAACTACTGACAAGGAACCGGTTCCAACAACGCCCCACGTCACCTCCACCGCTGCGCTGCCTTGTCCTGCTACGATGGTTCCGTTTGAAACCTGCCAGTGGTAAACTGAACCCGTGTTGTCATTGACGGAATAATGCTCATTGCTTCCGGCTTCCACATCGGCATTGCCGGTGATGCTGCCCGTAAGCACCAATGACTCAACCACTCGCACCTCATCACTTGCCGCACATCCGTTGGTGGCGGTGACGGTCACCGCGTAGCTTCCCGGCTCACTTGCGGAAATCGTTGCGGTTACATCACCGGTTGACCACGCGTAGCCTGCCCCGCCCGTTGCAGTAAGCTCAACCGTTTCGCCCGCGCATAAAATTTTGTCTTCACCGGCATTTGCCTGCGGCTTGGGTATTATCGTGATTATGGCGG
>DATLYB010000129.1:0-3532 GCA_035575215.1 Chitinophagales bacterium | reverse complement strand
CCTCAGGCGAATCCGGCATCCTCCCGGAATTGGTGCTGACCTTAGTTTCCATCGTCCCGTAAGCTGAGTTGTATTTCACATCATCAATCAGGATTTTTGACAGAATCTCGCGCATGATTTCTGATGTGCCTCCCACAATCGTTCCCACACGGGCATCGCGATAGATGCGCGCCACGGCATATTCTTCCATGTAGCCGTATCCGCCAAAGCATTGCAGGCAGATGTCGGCTGCCTGCTTGGCAACTTCGGTGGTGAGCAGCTTTACCATGGAGCATTCCTTCACCGCCATCTCACCCTTGTCATATAGCCAGGCAGCATGCAATGTTAGCTGTTTTGCCGCTTCGATTTCCGTTGCCAATTCAACAAGGCGGTGGCGGATTGCCTGAAACTTGCTGATGGGGCGCCCGAAGGCTTCGCGCTCCGAGATATACTTCAGCGTCATCCCCAAACCGTGTTCTGCGCCATAGATGGCAGAAATGCCCGCCACCAGCCGCTCCAACTGAAAGCTCTCCATGAGATAATAGAATCCCTGGTTTTCAATGCCGACCAGGTTAGAGGCGGGCACTTTCACATTCTCGAAAAACAGCTCGCCCGTGTCAGAGCTGCGCAAGCCGATTTTCTTCAGCTTGCGTGCAGTGAAGCCCGGCAAACCCTGGTCAACCACAATCAGGCTGATGCCGCCATAGCCGGCATCCGGCTTGGTTTTGCAGGCAACGGTGACGAAATCGCCATATACTCCGTTGGTGATGAAGGTTTTTTGCCCGTTGATAAGGTAGTGGTTGCCCTGCTTCACGGCTGTGGTGCGTATGTTGGCGACATCGGAGCCTGCGTTTGGCTCTGAGATTGCCAGCGCGCCCAGCAAAGTGCCGCGGATGGCGGCCGGAAGATATTTTTGCTTTAGCTCTTCGCTTCCTGCCTTGAGGATGTGTGCGGTTGACATGTACTGGTGCACGCCATGCGCTGCGGAAAAGCCGGCACAGCCTCCACGAGTCACCTCATCCAGCAGCACTACCGAGTAGAAGAAATCATTGCCGGTGCCGCCATATTCTTCCGGGAAGTTGATGCCCAGAAACCCCAGTTCGCCCATTTTTTTCCAAATCTCTTTGGGGATCCGTTCTTCCTCCTCCCATTTCTCCACATACGGAACCACTTCCTTCTGCACAAACTGCCTTACACTTTGCCGGAAGATTTCGTGCTCTTCGGTGAAGTAGAGGGATTTCATGATTATGTTCGTTGTTCGTAGTTTGTTCTTGATGTGGACGGTACAAAATTAGAGGAATGCAGGGGAAATTAAAATGACTCAATGAGGGAATGACCGAATTTGAGAGACTTTACTCACTCGTTCGGAATTCAATCATCCAATCATTTGGTTACAAACACCCGCTTGGATTCAGTTGTCTTCCCGGATTGAAGGACAATCATGTAAACTCCTGCCGGGATATCATTGAAGCCCACTTCCAGTTGGTTCGCTCCCGGGGAAAAGTTGGCGAATTTTTCGTTTTTGTGGATTCTTCCGAGCAGGTCAATCACGTGCAGGGAAACAAGCGAATTTTCGTCTTTCACGTCAAACTCGACAATGGCTTTCTCATATACCGGGTTAGGATAAACCTGCAGTTGCGACACTTCCTTCACTTCGCTGATGCCGGTGGGCAATTCGCCCGGAATGAGTTTGCAGCCGTTGGCAGTGAGCGTGGTTGTGCGGAAAATCCCCCTGCCATGCGTGCCTGCGTAAATCACCTGGCAGCCGTTCTCATACAATTTCCGCTGGAAAAGCTTCAGGGTGGGCACGCTTGCCATCCCGGCATTCTCTTCATTCCATCCTGCGCCAAGGTCAGATGAAGCCCAAATGCCAAGTTCGGTAGCGAGAATGATGTTGTTGGAATTATAATAATCAATGATGGCATCATACACGGGCATCCTCGGCAGGTCATTTTGAATGCCTGTAAACGTGGGGTACAGCACGTTGGAATTGGTAGTGCGGTAAACATAGGTGGTGTTTCCATAGCTTCCGAGAGTGACCACTACGTGGTTGTTGTCATTCGGGTCAACGGCAATGCCGGTGACATACCGCGAGCCCCACGTGGCATTCCGGCTGATGCGAGTGCGCTTCAAGCCTTGATAGGTGTTGGTATCTGCGTTGGCGCTGGTGTAAATGGGCCAATCCCATCCCGCATAATTGCGAAGCGGGTCAGGACGCGATGGTTCAGGAAAGTCAGGGATATACCGGATAATGGTTTTGGTAGGAGTGGATTCAGCTTCGATGGTGTCGGGCTTGAACTTGTTATACAGTCCGTCAATGCGGTAAACGTTTCCGTTCTTTGTTCCGCAGAAAATCACTCCGTCATGCGACACTTCCACTTCGGTAACGGTGCCTGACACGTCCACATCATACCAATAGGACTGGCTGCTGAAGTTGAGCGCTTCGGTTGTAAACCACAGACGTCCGTTAGCGCCCAAAAAATACACCGAACGCTTGTCTTCAATAATCAAGGTGTCGCCTCCATTGATGGTTTGTGTGGAATTATCTTTCTCCCACAGGAAACTCGCCATCACGAAAAGAGAGCCTTGGTCAATCGAGCCGTCATTATCGCGGTCGAGGTTGTTATCATAAAAATCACCGAATGATTCCCCGCCATTTGATGAGCGGTATGCCTGTGCATTGTAGGTGGAGGCAAACAGGGCATTAGGATTGATGCTCGAAATTTCGCAGTCGCCCCCGTCTCCGCCTGAAACTTCATCAGCGGTGCGCCTGGTGTTTCCTTTCAGGTCAATCAGCTGGGTGCCGTTATCCTGCGAGCCGCCCATCGTGTAGCCGATGTCTGAAGCGGTGATTCCGTAAAACTGTGTGGCGGTATAGCCTTTGTTCCTCATGGTGAAGGTTGGGAATTGCTGCGTGGCGTTGTAGGTTTTGAAAATGCCGCCATCACTGATGACGAACATAATGTTGTTATTGGCGGGATGAAAATAGATGCCATGCATATCGGCATGAACATAGTAGGGATTGTCGGGTGATTCACCAAAGGCCGAAGCCACCTGGTTCCATCCGCCATGGAAATAAATCCACAATTCAAGCTGCCCGCCTACAAAAATCCTGTCTTTGTTCAACGGGTCAATGCCGAGTGCGATATTCCAGGTGCCCTGCTCACCCAAAGGGTTGAATGTTTCTGAGCCGGCAGAAATCAGCGGTGACCATGTTAACCCCGCATCAGTGGAACGCAAGATAGCTTTCAGCCCTCCTGACCAGCCCGATTCCGAAACCACGGAATAGACATAATTGGCATCCTGCGGAGAAACAGCAAACTCAATCCTCCCGATGCCGCTGGCGGGAAAGCCGTCAGTACCCGTCATATTAGTGAAATTGATGCCGTCCGTGGAGCGGTAATAATTGAAATTGATTTCCGCATAGACGACTCCGTTGCCACCTACCGTCACTTCATAGGAATCGGCATTGGCAGGATTTCCAATGCCCGAGGGATTAGTCCAGGTGGTGCCTCCGTCATTTGAAATTTTTAAGCCGTTATTAGTGGAAGCG
>DATLYB010000128.1:0-6664 GCA_035575215.1 Chitinophagales bacterium | reverse complement strand
TGAGGTGGAACTGATGCCCGACCACTTTCAGCAACTCGATTTTGAACTGGAAGTGGCAATCGTAATCGGCAAGCAGGGACGCAATATCCGCGCAGCACAGGCCGATGAATACATCGCGGGCTACATGATTTTAAATGACCTGAGCGCCCGCATACTGCAGATGGACGAGATGAAGCTGAATCTCGGTCCGGCAAAGGGAAAAGATTTTGCCAACATTCTGGGTCCGTGGCTGGTGACGCCCGATGAGCTGGAGAAAAAACTGGTGAAGCCCCGGGAAGGTCACACCGGCAATGTTTACGACCTAAAGATGAAGTGCCGTGTGAATGGAAAATTGGTTTCCGAAGGGAACATGAAAGACATGGATTGGACGTTTGCCGAAATCATCGAACGCTGCTCGTATGGCGTTGACCTGCTGCCGGGTGATGTAATCGGCTCAGGAACGGTGGGTACCGGATGCTTTCTTGAGCTGAACGGAACGGGCAAGCGTCAAAATCCCGATTACCAGGAGCAGTGGCTGAAGGAAGGCGATGTGGTTGAAATGGAAATAGAAGGACTGGGAAAGCTGGTGAATACCATGAAAAAAGCGCCTACTGATTTTTCTATTCTGGCTTTGAAAAAATAAAAGGTATATGTTTAGCACCTGATGAATTTGGGATTACGGAGGTCCCTCCGCCAAACATTAAAATTGACGGTTCATCTGCAAAGCCAAGGTGATAATGTTTCACAGCAATTCGTAATGCTGCGCATTGACCCCAAAACCACCCCCACGCAGAAGCTGCACGCCCATTTGCTTGGCTCGGTGGCTCCGCGCCCTATTGCCTTCGCAAGCACTCTCAGCGAGCAGGGCCATCCCAATCTTGCGCCTTTCAGCTTTTTTAATGCGTTCAGTTCCAATCCGCCCATACTTGTTTTCTCTGCCAACCGAAGGGTGCGCGACAACACCACGAAAAACACCTATGCGAATATCAAAGCAACGCGCGAAGTGGTTATCAACGCAGTGAGCTACTCGTTTGTGCGCAAGATGGCGCTGGCGAGCATCGAGTATGCTGCCGGAGTTAACGAATTTGAAAAAGCCGGATTCACACCCCTCCAATCGGAAATCGTAAAGCCCTTTCGCGTTGCCGAATCTCCTGTGCAGTTTGAATGCAAAGTAAATGACATTATCGAATTGGGCAAAGGCGGTGGGGCTGGAAATCTGTTCATCTGCGAAGTAGTATTGATGCATTTGAGTGAAGAAGTGCTGGATGCAAAGGGAAACATTGACCCCCATAAAATTGACCTCTGCGCACGCATGGGGGGACCCCTGTATTGCCGTGCTTCAGGCGAGGCGGTGTTTGAAATCAATCAGCCTACCGAGAAAATCGGAATCGGCTTTGACCGGCTTCCGCCAAAAATCAAAGCCAGCAAGGTGCTCACCGGCAACGACCTTGCCGAGCTGGCAAGCGTGGAGAAGCTGCCCGATGCGGAGCAGGTTGCTTCATTTAAAAACGACCCTCTCTATAAAGAACTGCAGGAGCGTTTTTGTAATGATGCCGAATCGTTCGAATGGCATGTGCATGAATATGCCCGCCAATTGCTGAAGGAAAAAAACGTTGAGAAAGCATGGCAACTCCTTTTGCAGTTGTAAACGTATTACATTATCCCGGATTAAGTTTTTTACCCGCATTTACTAAATGCAATATGCAGCAGCTTCCTTCGTTTCACGAAATTATTTTACGGTCGTGAAAGCAATCCTCTGCTCTGTCTTTCCGCTTCTTCTTTTCGCAACTGCATTTGCACGAACTCCTTCCGGGCAGGAGCTGCTCTTTCTCAAGAATCATATTTCCGCTGGATTTGAAATCCCCTTTCTGCTCACGCAGCATGGCGAACACCGGGGCGTGGGACATCTGCGGCTGCGCCCGCTGCCGGGCTTAGCCCTGAAGGCTGAATACACCTACAACTTCAGCAGGCATTTCGGAATAACCTCGGGAGCGAAAATCGGCTTGTGCACTTTCGGGTTTGTCGTGACCGCGGGCGCTGATGATTTTGACATCCCGGCAGATTTGAATCGGAAATATTTCAGGATGCTCCCTTTTTTAAATATTCCGCTGGCGCTCAACTTCCGGCTGCTTATTTCCGATAACAATATCCTGCATGCTGATGCCGGGGCCAGTGCCTTGTTTTATGCCCCCGACAATAGCCTTACCACACTGACCTACCGCGATGGGGCGGTTTCCCGGCAAATCTTCGAAATGAATGCGCACTACGCTGCTCCCCCGCAATTGATTTTTCATGCCGTCTTATCCTACGGACGCGTGCTCAAGAGTCAAAACATATTGAAAGCGGGAGTCGTCTGCAATTTCGGAAAAAAAAATATAATGCGTGGCGATTACACCTTCCACCGGGATGACGTGGTGGTGGGCAGCGGGCGGGTACTTACCTCATTCAGCCACCTTGCCATTGAGGTATGTTATATTTTCACCCGTGCATCAGCGCTGGGAGTAGCTAATCCCGGTCTTTGATTTCCTGCAGCACCTTTGCCTTGAACTCGTCTTCAGCGCGGTAAAGCATGGCCACTTTTTTTACGGGAAGAATGCTCTTGTATTCCGCGTGGTACTTTTTAAGCAGGTCAAGCTCGCGCTGTCGGTAGATGATTTGCTTGTCCACCATCTCGGTCAGTTCTTTTTCCGAAAGTTCATCAAACCGCGTGCGGTAGTTTTTCAATTCCTCCTTGCGCTCCTTGCGCAGCGCATCAAGCGCATCATGATATTCGTTATAAACAGGCCAGAATTTTTGCGCTTCTTGGCGCGTCAGGTTGAGCTTTTGCGTGATAAATGCGATTTTAAGCTGCTCCATCTTTTCTTTTTTCTCCTGCTGATTTTTGGGCGGCTGCGCCATTGCCGCAGCACATGAAGCAGCCAGCAGGATGCAAATCATTTTTGAGACGGGATAACTCATAAAAATTCCTCCTCAGGGGTTTGGTTATCTGAAATGTTGTCCAAATAATTTTGAAGTTCTTCATCCGTGATGTCTTGCGGAATAATCAAAACGGGCTCCGGCAATCCTTCAAATGCCTCCAGTTCATCAGCGTCAAAATTTTCGATGATGAAATCATTTATTTCCTCGCTGGAAATTGATGCAAGCTGACGGGAGATACTGTCATCCCGGCTGTTTTTTGTTTTAAAAAAGTTGATTCCTATAAGCAGTGCCAGCAAAATTGCCGAAACGGGAACAGAATAACGCGGGCGGAAGATGCGCATGAAGGCGCTATTCAGCCACATTTCCAGTTTATCTGTCCAGGGCACAGGCTGAGACTTTATCTTTTCCAGCACTTTGCCGGGCAGCCCCTGGAAATAATAATCGGGAACCCGGAAAGGATTTTCTTTCGCCATCGCGCTGAGCTTTGGAGCCAGTTCGCTGAGTTCCTTTTCTATTTCTTCACGATTATCCATGACTGAGCATTTGATTTTAGAAAACCAGCAAGGTTTAATCTTCTGATAAAAATATTTCGATTTTTTTTACCGCGAAATGATAAGACGCCTTCAGCGCCCCTTCGGATGTTCCCAGCAGATGGCTCATCTCTTCATACGTCATTTCATCATAATACCGCAGCAAAAAAACCTGCCTCTGCTTTTCAGGCAGGCTTGCAATAGCCATCTGCAGCCTCTTCTGCAAATCATCTCCGTCAAAATATCTGTCGGCAGTGAGCTTTGATGAAAGGTTAGATGCTTCATCATCCAGCGATTCGGTTCCTTTTCTTTTTTTCCGGCTCAAAAATGTCAGAGATTCATTCACGGCAATGCGGTAAAGCCAGGTAAAAAGCTGCGACTGCTCCTGAAATTTTCCGAGGTGGTTCCACACTTTGATAAAAACGTTTTGCAGCACGTCATCTGCGTCATCATGGTCGAGCACCAGCCTTCTGATTTGCCAGTAAAGGCGCTGCTGGTATTTCCCCATCAGGAGTTTGAATCCTTCCTCTTTTGTGGAAGGGTCTTTGAATGCGGAAAGGATTTGTGAGTCGGATATTTCCATAAATCAGGAAGCCGCGGCTTGAGATGTGCCGCGACCCTTCACTTCCTCGTCATCACCTTTAGCGCAGCCTCCACAATGTCAGGAGTGTCAATGTGGTATTTTTTCATCAGTTCGTCCGGCTTGCCGCTTTCTCCGAATGAATCATTCACGGCAACATATTCCAGGGGAGCGGGAAATCTTCTTGCCAGCACCTGCGCCACACTGTCGCCCAAGCCTCCATTACGCTGATGCTCTTCGGCTGATACTGCGCATTTTGTTTTTCCCACGGAGGTTAGAATGGCTTCTTCATCAAGAGGTTTAATTGTATGGATGTTGACGACTTCAGCGCTGAATCCTTTGTCGGCTAATTCTCTGGCGGCTTGAAGCGCTTTCCACACCAAATGACCGGTTGCGAAAATGGAAACGTCAAAGCCCTCCTGAAAAATCAATGCCTTGCCTATTTCAAAGACCTGGTCAGCCGGAGTGAAGTTGGGCATCTTTGGTCTGCCGAAGCGCAGGTACACAGGACCTTCCCACTGGGCAATGGCAATAGTGGCAGCTTTCGTTTGATTGTAATCGCAGGGATTGAGCACCGTCATATTGGGCAGCATCTTCATCATGCCGACATCTTCAAGGATTTGGTGCGTGGCGCCATCTTCGCCCAGCGTTAATCCCTGGTGCGAAGCGCAAATCTTCACGTTCTTGTTGGAGTAGGCGACAGATTGCCGGATTTGGTCATATACGCGCCCGGTGGCAAAGTTGGCGAAGGTGCAGGCGAAAGGAATTTTTCCGCCAATGGTTAACCCTGCGGCAATTCCCATCATGTTGGCTTCTGCCACCCCGCATTGAAAAAAGCGGTCGGGAAACTCCTTGATGAAATCTCCCAGCTTCACGGAGTGGCTGAGGTCGGCAGCGAGTGCCACCACGTTGGGATTTTTTCTGCCGAGTTCCAGCATTCCTGCGCCAAAGCCGGCCCGTGTTTCTTTTTTGTCGGTTGCAATCATTTGCTCAGTCATGGGCTTATAAATTTAAAGAAAGGGACTCGCCTGAATTGATTTGAAATTCAATCGTCTTGCTTTTATGCATCGTCCTGGAATGTTTCGGGCGGAAAATCAGCCGGTACGAGCCGGGTGACAATGCAAGCAGTTCGCTTTTCGCATCGGCATTCAGTTCATAAATCTTTTCCTGCATCCCTTCTTTCACCAGAAAAATTCCACCGTAAACATCATACTTTTTGACAAGGTTAACAATGCCCGGTGTGGGTAATTCCACCGTTGTGGTTTTAAACTGCGAGATATCCACATCCTTCAGGTAAGTGGGGGGAAGCGTGAGAATTTCCAAATCATATTTCCCCACCAGATATTTCTCGGAGGTATTGAAATCCTGCACATTCACCAGCTTGCCGTCATTGTTCCGCACCAGGCATTTGATTTTATTATTCAGGTTGTTGTTGATGGTTTTGCCTTTCAGATACACTTCCAGATTCCCCTGCGGGGCGTCTACCCGGATGTGATTGTGTTTCTGAGTCAAGAGCGTGATGCCTTCTTTTTCAACCGGAGGAAGCGTGTGCACGACCAGGTCGTAATCGGTAACGGGGTCAATGTACAGGGTGTCGGGATTGCCGCGGGCATTCAGTGTATGGTAGAAATCATATTTGCGGAGACGGTTCGGATGGCTGTAGAACGTCATGTTCACATCCGTTTCGGATGGATTTTTTTCACTATCAAGCAGGTCAACCTGCGATGTCGTTTTGATGAGGATTCGGTTGACGATGTTGTTCAGCGTCTGTTTCAGCGAAGTGGGGTCTTGAACCTGCGAGTAGGAGCCGATGCAGTCAAATGCCTGGCGGGCGCTTTCTTCCACTCCGATGCCGATGACGAAATGCTTCAGCACGATTTTCTTTTCTTCCAGCGTACGTGCCACAAGGCAGGGGTCGCCCCCGCATGATTCTTCCCCATCAGTCATCAAAATGATGATGTTTCTCGCCTTGTTGTCGGGAAAATCCGATGCGGCTTTTTCCAGCGAATAAGCAATCGGGGTGACGCCTTTCGGATTCAACAACTCCAATTTGGATTTAATGTAACTGCCGCTGCTGCGGCTGAATCCCACTTCCAACTGAGTATCCCTGCAGTTTTTTTCAGTGAGCATGTATTGATGTCCGTACACGCGCAAACCGAGTTCAACATCTTCGCGCTTGTCAAGAAAGTCAATCATCTCTTTCAGTATTCTTTTAGCGGAAAACATCCTCGTTTCAGTTCCACCGGGACCCCATTTGCTTTGCATGCTGCCGGAGGCATCCAGCAAAAAAAGAATTCGCGTGCGCTTGTCATTGTCATCCGCTGTTTGCGCAGATGCCGGAAGAAGAATACTGGCATTTATAAGCAGCAAACCACTGATAATAAACCACAAACGCTTTTTCATAAGCCTTTTCTTTTACAATCTCAAGGTCGTGTATTGTCCTGAAATGATTTCAAAGTCAACGGCTCGGGTAAACTCAGCAGCTCTTTTATCATGGGTCCGGTAAATCAACAGATATTTGCCGGGCTGAAGCAGCAGCGTTTCCTTGGTGCTTAGCTTTTTAAATTCATAAATCCTTTCAAGCCAGCCGTTGTTGTTTACATACACGCCCGCCAATCCGCCCGTTGTGCTTGTCAGGATAAGCGTACCTGCACCC
>DATLYB010000127.1:0-10590 GCA_035575215.1 Chitinophagales bacterium | reverse complement strand
CCGCCAGTTTCCCAAGCATAAAAAAATCGCGCGCTGGACGCTCCCCGTCTGGCTCTATGTGACGGCTTCAGGTGTAGTGGTTTACTTGATGATGGCGGAGTATTACTGAAATTTGCAAGTGTTTCCCGAAAACCAATTCTCAATGGTTAACAGCTTTTAACCTTTTTTATAAGATACCTTGGCAGATTGAAATATAGTTTAGCATCATCTTTCTTCACATAAAATTTCAGTCCATGAAAAAATTAAATTCCCTGCTGGCAACCTTTGCATTGTTCATTGGATTATCACATGTTTTCTCTTCCTTTGCGATGGCGCAAGATGCGGGCGGCAAAAAGGAGGTGAAGGTAAAAATCGTTCAGAAAATCAATGGAGATACCAAAACTATTGAGAAAACATTTTCTATTAATGACCAAGAAGCATTGGAAAGGCTTCTGAAAGAATACGATTTGAATTTGAATGCCGATGAACTGCTGAAAGAACGACAGGTGGAAATCAGCATCCGCAAGACCGATGATGATTGGAATGACGATGTGCTTTTGAAAATCAATGATGATGATGACGACAAGGAAACCACCGCTCCGCGTGCATTCCTGGGAGTGTATGTGGAAGATATGGATGATGCCGACATCCTCTCGGCTAAGCCTGTAAGCGGGGCAGTAGTCACAGGTGTGATTGAAGAAACGCCTGCGGAAAAAGCCGGATTGAAAAAAGCCGACATTATTATCAGGGTGAATGACACAGACATTACCGGCAGCCAACAGTTTCGGGAAACCATCCGTTCGTTCAAGCCGGGAGAAGCAATCACCATCACCTACCTCCGTGATGGACAGGAAAATAAAGTTTCGGTAATGCTGGAAGAAAAGAAAAAACCACATCCCTTCCCCTTGTTTGATGATGACATTGAGTGGATGGGGAAACTTCCTCCGATGCACCTTCATTTGCCGGCTGAGTTCAAAGACCGCCCGTTTCTTGGAGTGGTTCCGGATGAATCAGAAGACGAAAATGGCGTGAGAATCGGTGAGGTCATTGAAAAATCTACCGCACAGGAAATCGGATTAAAAAAAGGAGATGTCATTGCTGCCATCAATGGCAAGCCTGTGAAAAATTTTGACGAGCTGCGTGAAGTAATCGGAAGCATGAAGCCGGGTGACGAAGTGAAAGTGAACTTCGTACGTGAGGGGCAGGCGGCTGAAGCCACGGGCATTCTCAAGAGCAGGGCTGCGAGAGAATATAGTTATTATAAATGGGATGGAAAAATGCCACACTGTGAGCGCTGGCATGACTTCAATCCGATGCGGGATGACGAAGAAGAGATGAGTAAGGAAGAACTCACCAGAAAATTAGAGCAGCTGGAACAGGAAATTCAGAAATTAAAAGAACAGCTTAAGGAGTTGGCTCATCCTGAAGGGAAACAAAACAATCCGGAGGAAAAAACGAATGAAACGAAATTGACCATCACGATTGAAGACGTGCCGAAAAATAACCTTGCAGTAAATAACCTTTTCTTTTCGCCCAATCCGAACAGTGGAAAGTTCCATCTCAGCTTTGAGCTGCCGGAAAAGGGTAAAACAACGGTGAAGATTTTTGATGTCAGCAACAAGGAAATCTACACCGAACCGCTTGGAAAATTTTCAGGCAAATACGATAAGCAGATTGACATTTCGGAAAATGCGAGGGGAATCTATTTTCTGCAAATCGTGCAGGACAACAAAGTGCTGAACAAGAAGATTATAATTCAGTAGAAGTTTTTCATAATCGGTTGTTAGGAGAAGAAGGCGCTCAATGAGGGCGCCTTCTTATTTCGGAAGATATGCCTTTCTGAGTTGGGTTTAGGGTAAATGCCGGTGAATCACATCCAGTAATTCATGTTTTGGGATTGCGCCCGCCTCCCGCCAAAGTATTTTGCCGTTTCTGAATAATATCAGCGTAGGCACTCCGCGAACGCCATAGTGCACAGCCGCCTTCGCATTCTTGTCAACATCCACTTTTATAATTCGCACCTTGCCACCCAATTCTTCCTTCACCTCCTCAAGAACGGGTGCCATCATTTTGCATGGTCCGCACCATTCGGCATGGAAATCAACCAGAACGGGCGTATCGGAATTAATCAAGTCCTGAAATGTACTCATCTGAATTTTTTTGTTTAAAACCGTTTTTCAGCGCAGAACGTTCAAAGCCTAACGCTCGTTTTGCAAATCTCGCAACTTCGCCTATCTTTACCTAACATTCGTTAGGCTATGCCTGTTGCAGTAAAAAGGAAAGAGCAAATCCTCGGCATTGCGGGAAATTTCTTCAGGGAGCGGGGGTATGCTGCCACGTCTATGCGGCATATCGCCAGGAAAGTAGGCGTGGAACCCGCCAGCCTTTACAGTCATTTCAAGTCGAAGGATGAAATACTGCAGTATATCTGCTTTCGCATTGCGGATGAGTTTTTCGAAATGCAGGAACCGATTCTGAATTCCATGTCGAATCCCGTGGAAAAGCTGAAACGGCTGGTGACGGGGCATATCAACGTGATTATTCACAACCTGGAAGCGGCATCGGTGTTTTTCAACGAATGGTGTTACCTGAAAAAGCCGGAGTTGAAAAAATTCATCGCGATGCGCGAGCGGTATGAAAAGGGATTCCATGACGTGATACAGCAGGGTATCACCAGCGGTGACTTCCGGATGACGGACACCAACTTCACCGTGCGGTTGTTATTCTCCGTGATGAACGGAGTGCACGAATGGTACAAGACTTCGGGCAAAGTAACCCCTGACGAAGCAGGTGAAAAGATGAGTGAGTTTATTTTGGAAGGATTGGCGATTAAATAACCTTTGGTAGGTTGTGGTTTTGTAGCGTGTAGTTGTTTAAGCAAACTACAAACCTACAAACGACAAACAACAAACGTTTTTATGTACGGCAACCTCACAATAACAGACGAACCCAGGAAGCCTTCCATGCAGGAAGACTCGGAGAAGCTGGCGGAATTCCAGGCGAAGATTGATGCGGGCGAAAAAATCGAGCCGCACGACTGGATGCCTGCCGAATACCGCAGGCAGCTTATCCGCATGATTGAACAGCACGCAAATTCTGAGATTATCGGTGCGTTGCCGGAAGGCACCTGGATTACGCGTGCTCCGAGTTTGAAGCGAAAGCTTGCCCTTATCGCCAAGGTGCAGGATGAAATCGGTCACGGGCATTTGCTTTACAACGCTGCCGAAACGCTCGGCAAGCCGCGCGAGCAGATGATTAACGATTTACTCACGGGCAGGGCGAAATATTCCAACGTGTTCAACTATCCGGCAAAAACATGGGCGGATGTGACCGTGATTGGCTTTTTGATTGATGCCGCAGCGATTGTGAACCAGCTTGCTAATGCGAAGGGCTCTTACGCCCCCTACTGCCGCGCACTTGAACGGATTTGCTATGAAGAGTCATTCCATCTCAAGCAGGGACATGAGGCCTTCGTCTATCTTGCCACAGGAACACAGAAGCAGCGCGAAATGCTGCAGGATGCCGTGAACCGCTGGTATCGCCCCATCATCCATTTCTTCGGACCGCCTGATAAAGTCTCGGTGCATACCGAACAGCTCATGCGCTGGAAGGTGAAGATGGATTCCAACGACACCATGCGCAATCAGTTCTTTGACACGTATGTGCCGAAAGTGCTGGAGGTGGGAATCACGTTTCCTGACAAAAATCTGCGCAAGAACCCGAAGACCGGCAATTGGGAATATTCAGACCCGAATTGGGATGAGTTCTTCCAGGTGATTAATGGAAACGGCCCGTGCAATAAGGAAAGGTTAGCAGTTCGCAAATGGGCAGAAGAGCATGGAAGATGGGTGAGAAAAGCGCTGCTGAATCCGGCTGAGAAATACAGGATACCGTTGTCATGATAAATTGTTTACGGGTTACTGTTAACATCGGAAACCGTGAACTGCAAAAAGTAAGCCGAGATGAAGTCCCTTGACCCGCGCATCAACCGCATTGACGTTCCTGAAGATATCCCGCCTGTTCAGGAGCATGAGTATTGGCAGACATACGAGGTGTTTCACCAGGAGAAGCGCGGCAAGCAGCATGTTCATGTCGGTTCGTTGCATGCGCCTAATGCAGAGATGGCATTGCTTTTCGCCAAAGAGCAATTTGCCCGCAGGAAAAAATGCACGAACCTCTGGGTAGTGAAGACAGCAGATGTTTTCGCCACGAATCTCGAAGACGAAGACATGTTTGAAACTATCCCGGAAAAAATCTACCGCGAAGCGGGCGGGTATAAAGTGACGGAGAAAATTGCCAAGTACAAGGAGAGCCGAAAAGTCTAAAATGTCAACTGCATCCGCATTTTTATAAAATCAAAAAACTCCGGACTCCTCTCTTTTTGGAGAAGAGGAGGGGCAAGACTGGATTATGAAAGAAGCCACAAAAGACCTCTTATTTAAAATGGCTGACGATGCACTCATCCTCGGTCACCGGAATTCGGAATGGACCGGCTTGGGTCCGATTCTCGAAGAGGATATCGCTTTCTCCTCGATGGCCCAGGACAAGATTGGTCACGCGCAGGCGCTCTACGCTATTTTGCATGAGGAGTTTGGAGAGCCGTCACCCGACAAGCTGGTTTATGACCGGGACGAAAAAAAATTCCGCTGCTGTCATTTGACGGAAATGCCAAACGGTGAGTACGACTTCAGCCTGGTGCGTCATTTCTTTTTCGACCATGCCGAACTGTGCCGTTACAAATTATTGGAGCAATCGAGCCAAAAGCGCCTTGCCGCGCTGGCAAAAAAAATTCGTGGCGAGCTGAAATATCATGTAATGCACGCAGACACATGGCTTAAGAAACTCGCAAAAGCTGATGAAGAAAGCCGTTCGCGAATCCTTTCCTCCGTGAAAATTGTTTATCCCTTGGCGTTGGGAATTTTTGAGAAAAGCAAATGGGAGGATGAACTGATGAAGAAAGAAATTTTCAGGGGGGAGGAAACACTTCAGAAAGAATGGATGAGAAGCATACAGCCTGTGCTGGAAGAGAGTGAAATAAAATTGCCGAACGGAAAAATCCAGCCGGCTTATGGCGGCAGAAAGGGAGAACATACCGGACATCTTAAGCCGCTGCTGGAAGAGATGAGGGAAGTGTATAAACTTGATCCGGATGCCGAATGGTAATGTAATGGATGATAAATTGCCGAATGGAAAAGCAGGTTCAAATTCAGCATAATGAAATCTGGCAGGCCCTTGAAGAAGTCAAAGACCCCGAGATTCCCGTTATTTCAGTAACGGATATGGGTATTATCACAGACGTACGCGTGACGGGGAATTCTGCTTGTGTAACGATGACTCCCACTTTTGTCGCATGCCCTGCCATTGATTACATGCGTGAGCAAATCAAGAAGAAAGTGGAAGAATTGGGATTTGAAAAAGTGGAAGTGCTTGTTGACCGCGAATACAAATGGAGCACGAATGACATTTCCGAAAAAGGGAAGCGGTTACTGAAGGAATTCCGCTTTGCGCCTCCGCCAAAGATTTCAGGTGATATTTCTTCGGATGATTTGCACGCTGCTTGTCCTCACTGCGGCAGCAAGAACACTTCACTCAACACGCCTTTCGGCTCTACCCTCTGCCGGGCGGTTTATTACTGCTTTGATTGCAGACAGTCGTTTGAACAGTTCAAGCCGAAGTAAAGGTCAGTAATGATAATCGTACATTTTCCTCATCCATAACCTTTTACCCTTTTTTTCACAAAAAACCGGTATTAGTTTCTGACCTTTACCCGATAAATCGTAAAGTTGCTATCTTGTCATTCACAAAGTTCTATTCCTTATGAACAAAAAGTTTCTTGTGCTGTCTGCTCTCGCAGGTTTCTTTTTTTTAAGCCGCTGCAATGAAGAAGAAGCAACGGGAATTGATAAGGAATTATTTGATGAAGCCACCGCTTCTGCCGGTTTTAGCTATTATATCAACACGCCTGCCATCACACCGTCTTCGCCACAAAGCGCGCACAATGCCTATATGCGTGTTCGGTTCAACTCGGTTGCACAATCAGCGCTTGACAACGTAACGGGTGAACTGCCAGCAGGTGCATCGTTTCCAAACGGTTCCATGATTGTGAAAGAATTGTATGACAGCCCAACGGAACCTGTTGTCCTGTATGCCATCATGAAAAAAGATTCATCCAATGCAAACGCTGGAGCAAACTGGCTGTGGGCGGAAATAAAGCCGGATAGGAGCGTGGCTTTCCCGGCTACCAAAAAAGGCTCGAGCTGCACTGGGTGCCACAGCATGAACTCGCGGGACTATACCAGAATTTTTGACATTTTCTGAAATCTGATAATGGTAAATAATCCATTCATTTTGATTTGGCGCACTATAAAATTCTAAAAAATGCAACGCGTTACTGAAAGAGGATTTGACAAGGAATTCAAGTTCCGTGCTTCGCGAAGTTCCGGCAAGGGGGGACAACACGTTAATAAAGTGTCCACCAAAGTGGAGCTTGTTTTTAATATTCCGAAATCAAAAGTGCTTGATATTGATGAAAAGATACTTCTTAAAGAAAGATTGAGGCACAAGCTTTCGCGCACCGGTGATTTGCGCATCGTTTCTGAAAAATTCAGGTCGCAATTTAAAAACAAAAAAATCTGCATTGAGCGGTTTTATCGTCTGATGGAGAAATCATTGAAGCGTCCCCAATGGCGGAATCCCACCGAGCCAACGAAGGCATCGGTGGAAAAACGCTACAAGCTGAAGCATAGCATCAGCGAGAAAAAACAGAACCGGAAGAAGATTGATTTAAACAGGCTGAGCGACTGAATGAAGAAAAATATCCTTTTTGTCTGCATTGAGAACTCCAGCCGCAGCCAGATGGCGCAGGCTTTTGCCACGATGCATGGAGCCGGCAAGGTGGAGGCTTTCAGTGCCGGCTCCGAGCCGTCAGGAAAAATAAATCCTAAAGCAATTGAGGCAATGAAAGAATTGGGGTATGACCTTGCTACCCATCGTTCAAAGTCATTGGAGGAACTGCCGGATATCCGGTTTGACTACGTAGTGACGATGGGTTGCGGTGACGAATGCCCTTGGATACCTGCCGAACATCATTTAGACTGGACCATCCCCGACCCGCGCGATATGGCAATGTCCGAATTCAGGCAAGTACGAGATTTGATTGAAGCAAAAGTCATTGAATTGATTAAGGAAGCAGGATGATTTAAGTAAAAGTACTGGGCGGTTTTTTGCTATTATTGCCTGCTGAAATTTTAAAATATTCCATTGCCTTGAAAACTAATCCTAAAACCATCTACTGGATTTGTGGTATCATTGTTTCATCTGCTGTTTCATTCATCATCGGCATGCTGATTTTCCGGCAGATAGGCTATGATGAAGGCGTTCGCTTTGCCGTCACCTCCGGCTCACGGCAGGGGTATTCACTGGGATTTGAAATGGGATATCAGTTGCGCGACAGCATTGCCAAAATTGAGAACGCGCTGAAAGCAGCCGACAGGTTTAACCTCAGCATCATTGAAGAGGAAGTCAGCAATCCCAAAGCGCATATTGTGATAACGGGAGAGGTGCTTCAAAAAGAATCCAAAACCGGAATTGCAGAAAAGTACGTGCAGGGAATAGCCATCAGCAATGCCGGCTTCGCCAGATATACCGACATCGAGGTGCATGTGAAATTTCTTGACCGTAGAAACTCTGTTTTAGGCGAAAAAAAAGTGACACTTAACGACATCCTCTATCCGGGAAGAAAAGTGATTTTTGAAATCCCATCCAATCAGGTTCCGGAATTCACGGAGGTTGTAGAAATGAGCCTCGACAGTGCGCAGGGAATTGATTGAGATGCCGTGCATCACCTAATTTTAACGGGTGCAAAGCTTACCCAAAGTCTCTATCATCACGGTTTGCTTCAACGCTGAAAAATATATTGAGCGCACCATTAAAAGCGTCATCACCCAGACGTATCCCAACATTGAGTACCTTGTAATTGACGGCCAGTCAAAAGACAGAACGGTTGAAATCATTCGCCAATACCGGGATAAAATAAACTACTTCCTCTCCGAGCGGGACAAAAATCATTTTGACGCCATGAATAAAGGACTGCGGGCTGCTACGGGTGATTACGTGTGGTACATGAACGCAGGCGACTGCATCTACGCCCCTGATACCCTCGAAAAGGCAATGAGAGAGGGAAGCGGCAAGGATTTTATTTACGGAGAAGCCGTGATTGCAGATGAAGCCGGCAACACCCGGAAATGGCATAAGAAAACACCTCCCCCTGAAAAACTTTCACCCAGAAGCTTTATCAACGGCATGGTGATTTGCCACCACAGCATGATTATCAAAAGAAGCCTTGTGCCCGAGTATGACCTTCATTGGAAAATTGCAGGTGACACCGAATGGGCTATCAGGGTTTTGAAAAATGTCCGTTCCTGTCATTACCTCAATATCCCCTTCTGCCTTTATCTGGAAGGAGGCATATCGGCTGATAACCGCCTGAAATCCGTAATGGAGCGGTTTCATTTTTCACGAAAGCATTTCGGCTTGCTGCCCACCTTGATTGAACAGGTGAAAATCGGCTTCCAGATAATTCAGCGGGGACGCATTTCTTGATTATTGGATAATTTTGACTAATCAGCGCATGCTTTACAAACGTAAGGCCCTCTGAGTTTCGCTTCTAAAAAAATTTAAAATAATGGCAAAGCAAAAAACGGCACTGGTGAATGGAGCAGGCGGCTTTATCGGAAGTCATCTGGTGAAGCGGCTGAAAATGGAAGGTTTCTGGGTGCGGGGCGCTGACCTGAAATATCCCGAATTCAGTCCTACGGCTGCCGATGAATTTGTGATTGGCGATTTGCGCGACCCAAAATTCTGCCGCGACATTTTAGACCGCCCTTTCGATGAGGTATATCAGCTTGCAGCAGACATGGGCGGAGCCGGTTTCATCTTTACGGGAGAAAATGATGCCGATATCATGCACAATTCGGCTACCATCAACCTTAACATGCTCCACTACGGAAAATCTGCCGGCATCAAAAAAATATTCTACTCCTCCTCCGCCTGCATTTATCCGGAATTTAACCAATTGGATCCCGATAATCCCAAATGCGATGAAGCTTCAGCTTATCCAGCTCAGCCTGACAGCGAATACGGCTGGGAAAAGCTGTTCAGCGAGCGTCTTTATTTTGCCTACCACCGGAATTACAAAATGGATGTGCGCGTTGCCCGCTTTCACAACATTTTCGGACCGGAAGGCACCTGGACGGGAGGGCGCGAGAAAGCTCCTGCTGCCATATGCCGCAAGGTGGCTGAAGCCGATGACGGTGGAACCATTGAGATTTGGGGTGACGGAAAACAAACCCGTTCGTTTCTCTACATTGACGAATGTCTCGAAGGTGTGCGCAGGCTGATGGACTCCGCTTTTTTGGGACCGGTCAACATCGGTTCCGATGAAATGGTTACCATCAACCAATTGGCGGAACTCGCAATGAAGATTGCGGGAAAAAAACTCAGCCTGAAGCATATTCCCGGCCCGCTGGGCGTGCGGGGAAGAAATTCAGACAACCGGCTCATTAAGGAGAAACTTGGCTGGGCTCCTTCGCAGCCTCTTGAAGCCGGACTGTCAAAAACTTACCAATGGATTAATATGCAAGTAAAGGCAGTGAAGGTGTAACAGTTCTCACTTTCAAATTTCACTCAGCACTTCGGCACCGGACTGTAAAAAGAAATAATCTTCCATTCCCCGTTCACTTTTTTAACGGACAACTCCCGTTTCAGGCTTGCGGAGGTAAAATCTTCCATGATGAAGCCTGTTCTGCCATCGCGAAGAATCACTTGATACCATTGCTTTCCGTCAGTGAAATAAAAATCAGAACGTTGTCCGGTCAGCAATGGGTCAACGTATTTCAGAGATTCAAAGCTTGCCTGCGCCACCACCTTTGATGCGGGGGACGGCTTCTCGCGGATATTCACATTCTGCCCCAGCACCAGCAGGAGTTGGCTGTTCTTGTCGTCAAATGATTTAAGGTAAGAAGGCGCCTGGAAAATCACTTCACCCTTGCCGGCAAGACGGTAAATGGCGTCTTTCACCACGTTGTGCGAAAAGCCGAACGAAACGGCTTTCAGCATGTCATCCCATAATTTATCGCGGTCAGGACCGCCTTCCCGGAATTGTTCCATAAAGCATGTCTTCGGAGCATAACTGCATCCCTCATCGCTCAAATGCACCTGCTCGGCAAGCAACGGAAACAGCTTGCTTGTGTCGCGGTCAAGGATGGCTTCAGTTAATTTATTCCTGAAACGGACGAAAGACAAATCGCGGAACGACTGGTCATTAACAATCTGTGTAAACCCGCTGAACGAAAGGATGAGGGCTGCGGCAATGATTGCGATTGTTGTTTTCATAGCTGGCGGTTTAGATGCTTTTCAAATCACATCTGAAACGGGCAGCTATTACGGCTATTTTGAAAAAAAAGCGTGATTTAAGGATATTTAACTAAACCGCTCGTCATTGCAACGGATGACATAAATTGAATAGGGATAGACGTCCCTGCGTTTTTCTTAAAACCGCCAGCCGGCACCCGCTTCAAAAGGCATATGAAACCCCGCACATTCATCACAACC
>DATLYB010000126.1:0-2818 GCA_035575215.1 Chitinophagales bacterium | reverse complement strand
TGATGAAAACAATTGAATGGAGCCGTGAAAATTTCGATTTAATTGAAAAAAACATTGCCAAGCACAAAGAGAAAATGCATGCTTCCTGACATCTGAATTCATTTTCCCGCCACGCACCTTGTCATCAGCACATCAATGCTTCCAAGCATATCATCTTTCTTTGAGCCGTTGCAGATGCCTTTAAGGATGACCGCATTCCCCGGAGCAACGTTTTTCAGTCGCTCATTGAACCGCGGGTCCATTTGACAGCTCACATTGCTGACGCCATCCACTTCAAGCAGCACTACGCGGTTGGTATCCGTGGGGCTTGCAATGCTTGCCACCGTTCCGCTCACTTGAATCACCTTACCTTCATATAACGCCCTGGCTTGCGCCTCATCTTTCGCAAAAGCACTATGCAGGTCGGCTGATGTCAGCGTGAAGGCAGGCGTGGCTTTATCAACATTTTCGAATTGCTTGAACCCGGAAAGCAATCCCACCACCGGTTTAATTATTTTCTGTGTAACCACGCTTTCCGGCTGCCGAGTGACGAAGTAAAAAACCGCTGCTCCGACTGCAGCAGCCAGTAATGCCAGCAGAAGCAGGATATTCAGCCATCGGGGTAATCTATTCATATACTTGTTATTTTTGTGAAGAATCCCTAAGATACAATTTTCCGTTAATTAAGCTATGCGACTCAAACCCGTATCCCTGCCGGCTGTTTTTTTTTCTATGATTTTACTTTCAGAACCTTCCTGCAAATTCGACAACCTGGAAGAGCTTCAGAGAGATTTTTACTGCGACACCACTACAGATGTCAGCTATCAGAGTGATGTGGTTCCCGTTCTGGAGGCAAACTGTTACCGCTGTCATGGGGAATCTGTTTATCCTTTTTTAGGAAACGGTAACAGGCTGGAAGGGTATTCCTTTCTGAAGGTCTATGTTAATGACGGCAGGCTGCGATGTGCCATTAATCATACTCCATGTGCCCAGCCGATGCCGCAGGGCGCTCCGAAATTGCCTGATTCAACGATTGCTGTGATTGATACATGGATTTGCCAGGGGGCAGCAGATAATTAGCGGGCATGATATTTGAAAAATAATTGAACACTAAACAACATGAAACATCTTTTGGTAACCGCGCTTGTTATCTCCTTGATTTTTTCCGTTTCCGCGCAGAAGCTATTCACTAAAACCGGGCATATCTGGTTTTATTCTCACGCCCCATTGGAAGACATCACTGCGCACAATTACCAGGTCACCAGCGTAATGGACAGTAAAACGGGCGATATTGTATTTAAGGTGACCATGAGCGCTTTCCAGTTTCAGAAAGCGTTGATGCAGCAGCATTTCAATGAGAAGTATGTCGAGTCGGACAAGTTTCCCGAATCTGTATTCAAAGGAAAAATAACCGACCTCAGTGGAATTGATTTCACAAAAGACGGCACCTACAAGGCTCCCGTGGAAGGTGACCTCACGATACATGGCGTCACCCAGCCCATGAAGGCTGATGGGAAAATTGAAGTGAAAGGCGGAAAAGTTTTTGCACAGTCGCTGTTTCAGGTTGCAGTGGCTGATTACGATATTAAGATTCCCTCGGCTGTGAAAGATAACATTGCCAAAGTCATTGATGTGCACGTTGAGATTGCGTATGAGCCGATGAAGTAGGTTAATCAATGTATCAACGTACTATGGTATTTGACGTGCGGATTTCGGATTAATTACCAAAAACTCCGGTTATGAAAACTCTCACCCTCGCATTACTTGCCTTTTTTTGCATTACCGGCATCAGCGCACAGGAAGACCTGCTGAAACTGCTTGATGAAGAGGAAAAGCAAGATGCGCCAACGACAGAGTATGTGGCTAATACCTTCAAAGCTGTCCGCATCGTCAACAGCCATTCCGTGGAGCTGCCTGCCGAACGAAATTTACAGTTCGTGATTCAGCACCGCTTTGGCAGGGTGGATGAAGGATGGCGCAATTTTTTCGGCATTGACAATGCTGACATGCGCATCGGCTTGGAATACGGCATCTTCCCCTGGTGGAGTGCCGGTTTCGGCAGGAGCAGCGTAGGCGGCACTTTTGATTTTTACACAAGATTCAAGATGCTCAGGCAAAGCAAAGGAGCTAAGAACATACCGCTCAGCCTGGCTTGGTATTCCAATATCGGCATCAGCTCAAAAGGCGAGCTTCCCGAAGGAGTTGAAACAGCTCACCGCCTCAGTTATGCCCATCAACTGCTGATTGCCCGCAAGTTCACCCGAAATTTTTCTTTTCAGGTGATGCCCACGTATGTCCACCTCAACCTGGTTGATTCAGCTCATTTCAAGAATGACATCGTTGCCATCGGTTTCGGTGCGCGTTACCTTATTACCCGAAGCGTAAGCCTCAACCTTGAATATTTCCAGCCGGTAACAAAAAAAGCTGCAGCCCTCAATAAAGATGAAGGCGAATTATACATCGGTTCGATTTCATTCGGCATTGACATCGAAACAGGAGGGCACGTGTTCCAGATAACCGTCACCAACTCAACCGGCATGATTGAGCAGCTCTACATTCCCGGCAACACCGCCTACTGGTGGGATAAAGAAATCAGGCTGGGATTCAACATTAACCGGAACATTACATTCGGCACCGGCAAGTGGAAAAAGAAGGATAAGGCGGATTGATTCAACAATCAGCTCTATTCATCACCCATCACTCATACATTCAGCCATGGTACACCCAGTAGTTTAAGCGCCATTACCATAATCATCACCAGCAGAAATCGCCTTATCCATGCCTCGCCTTTCCTCACTGACCAGTGGCTGCCCATCCATCCTCCTGCGCTCTGTCCCAT
>DATLYB010000125.1:0-2650 GCA_035575215.1 Chitinophagales bacterium | reverse complement strand
GTCCGGGCGGCCCCAAGCCGCTGTTCTGCTACCTGCCGTTCAACAGCCTCACCTTTTCGTTCAGCGGGCAGGTACTGGTGTGTTCCTATAACCGCGATATTGAACTGGGCAGATATCCTCAAAACAGCATAGACGAAATCTGGAACGGGGCGAATGCGAAAAAGCTGCGCGAGCACATGTCGCACAATGATTTGGAATTTGGCTGCCGTCACTGCAAGTATTTTTTCGACAAGGGCAAATTCACCAACCTGCGGCCGCTGGTGTTCGACAAGTATTACAAAAACACGGATGCCGTTTTTCCCACGGTGTTTGAGTTTGAGCTGAGCAACGTCTGCAACTTTGAATGTCAGATGTGTCACGGAGAAGTGTCTTCAAGCATCCGCAAAAACCGCGACAAGCTGCCGCCCATCCCTTCGCCCTATGATGATTCGTTTGTGCTCCAGTTGGAGAAATATATTCCGCATCTGAGGGAGGCGAAGTTTTATGGCGGTGAGCCGTTCCTGATTCCGATTTACTATCATATTTGGGACAAAATAAAAGCGCTGAATCCCACAATGGAACTATTCGTGATTACCAATGGCAGCCAGTGGAACACGCGAATTGAAAAGCTGCTCAACGAATTGAATTTTGACGTGACGGTTTCCATTGATGCCCTCGATAAAGGAAAATTGGAGCAAATCAGAAAAAATGCAGTGTATGAGGAGTTGCTGAAAAATATCCAACGCTTTAGTGAAGCCTGCAAGCAAAAAGGCACGCATCTCTCGCTGAGCATCACCATTCAAAAAGATAACTGGGAGCAGTTGCCGCGGATGATACATTTCTGCAACGAACTGGAAGCCAGTATTTATGTGAGCTATCTGGAACGTCCCATACATTTTGCATTAGCCGATTTATCGAAAGACGAACTGAAGCAAATCCGCGCAGAAATGGAACAGTATTCATTCCCATCACGCAACTCTGCCGAAATTTATAACCGCAAATGCTTTGAAGATTTCAAGCATTACCTCGATGAATATATCCAGCAAACCGAAGTGAAAAAGTATTTCGATTACGAGTTCAATCGTGATTTGCTGCTGCAGATTGAGCGTGAAAAAAAAGGACAGCAAAAGAAGGTGCAGCCTGCTTCATATGCCGACCTATCACGGTGGATTGACAGCAACTATGCATCCGATTCATCATTTGGAGAAAAGCTTCCAAAGGAAATTCTTTTACGCCAGTTGAATTCACTTCTCGACAGTTATCATGGAGAAGAAAGAAGCCTGCTGCAGGCTTTAATTATGCTGGGCGATTTTGGCGAGTTTCTGCTAAATATGAAAAATCACTCTCTTGAATCCCTGAAGAAAATCAGCAGGGAATCATTGGAAAATTATTATGACAGCCGGACGGCTTTGGTCGGATAGCAGGCAATAATGTGAAGATGTGAAGAACATATTTTACAAATTACTAAACAGGCTTAGCGCGGCTGGCAATCATGCTTCCGGTCCGGGTTTGAGCAGCGCTACGGTGGCGGCTTATAATGCCGCACGCGGGAAGCCGCACTCCAAATACCTCTGCCATGCGCCCTTTACCAACATGTATTTCAACGTGCATGGCGACTGCGCTCCCTGCTGGCTTACTTTCATTGAGCCGGATTCGTACCCTTCAAAATCCATCCGCGAGATATGGTTTGGAGAAAAATATAATTCCTTGCGAAACCACTTGCTAAAATATGATCTCACTTATAAGTGCAATGTATGTCTGAAAAATCTTCAAAGCAGCAATTACACTTCCGTGCTTGCCCGCGCCTATGATGTGAATACAATCGGGGAATATCCCTCGATGATGGAGCTGGAATTATCTAATACCTGCAACCTCGAATGTGTGATGTGTATTGGTGAACTGTCATCTTCTATCCGGAAAAACAGGGAGCGGTTGCCTGCCTTGAAAAGTGCTTATGATGATAATTTCGTAGAACAGCTTGAGGAATTCATCCCGCATCTCAGGGAACTTCGCTTTAACGGAGGTGAACCATTTCTGATTGATGTAGTCTATAAAATTTTTGCGAAAGTCGAGAATTTGCATCCTAAGTTGAAAATCGTGATTGCTACCAATGGCACCGTACTGAACAACAAAGTAAAGAGCTGGCTGAACAAGCTGAACATCCACATCAACCTTTCCCTCGATTCATTGACACCTGAGATCTATGAAACGATTCGTGTTAATGCGAAGTTCAGCCGCGTGATGGAGCATTTTCATTTTTATCATGAGTACACCAGAGCAAACAACCGTACCCTCTGCATCATGGTGAATCCCATGCGCAACAACTGGCATGAGATGCCGGAATTCATCCGTTTTGTGAACAGGCACAACATCAATATCTGGTTTAATACAATTCACCGCCCGGTTGAATGGGCGCTCTGGTCATTGCCCCACGCGAAATTGGAGGAGATTTACAATACGCTGAATACAATGCAATTCTCCCGGGATGTCCGAAAAAATTCTCTCGCAGCTTACAATCTTGGAATTTATGATAACCTCGTAAATGTGCAAATCAAAAACTGGATGAACGAGGCAAAAGAGAGGGAATCAAGAGCGGTGCCCGTTGTTGAGGAATTATCGGAAGAAGATGCGAAAGGGTTTTTCGAAAAGAAAATTTCCGATTTCATCTACT
>DATLYB010000124.1:0-17830 GCA_035575215.1 Chitinophagales bacterium | reverse complement strand
AACTGCAAAACCTGATTCAGCAGTTCGGAAACGATAAAAACTTGTTCGTTCTATGCAAAAAAAACGAACCGGAGGAAACACCTGCCGGTGGTGAAAAAAACAAGCCCCTGACGGCTGACGATGAAATCAAGCTTCATCAGCATATTATAAAAAGCGCGGAGGAAGTAAAACTTGCTGATGACCCGGAAGCCGCCATTGAAGCAAAGCAGGCAGTGGTTGAAAATTTATCCAATGGAGCAGCGGAAGAAATTGTGTTCAGAAAAAAATCATCTCACCAGCCTGACAGCGATTCAAAGAAAGCCGTTTCGCTCAACGAGAAATTCAGAAAAGACGCAAAGGCGCTTGCCGATAAGCTGCACGTATCAAAAAGTAAAACTATCAAGGATTTGTTTGACCTGAATGAACGCTATTCATTCATTCAAAATCTTTTCGGAGGCAGTTCCGACCAATTCAAAAAAGCGATGAACGACCTCAGCAAATGCTCCAGCCGCCAGGAGGCTGAGGTTTATATCAAAAACATTGAAGAAAAATACCTGTGGAAAAATCAGGAAAAGCTTGCCGTACGGTTCACAGAGCGGGTTCTGAAAATTCTTCAATAAAACATTCTTTTCGGACGAATGAAAGTTTGAAGAATTAGCGTCTTGGAAATTCGGTAACGGGTTAACCGTCTAGAGGGTTACTCATTGCATTTCCGGTTTCTTTGTGTATTTTTTTTTTTAGAAAACCGCATAACCTCTAATCAAGTTTCTTCTGAATTCTTCAAAGCAACCCAGTTTGGGATTTATTACTTTAATTTCGATTTACAACACCCGCTGAATGATAGAGCCTGCCTTGCTCAATGATTACAATAACAGCCGCATCCATCCGGCTGGCTTCAATTCATCTCTTAAAGCCTATGACAAATTTTGCTACGCCCCGTTTTCCAGCCTCTACTTTGCCCATGAAGGCAGGGTGCTTGCCTGCTGCGAAAACAGGACGCACGTGCTGGGCACCTATCCTCAGAATTCCATCTGCGAAATCTGGAACGGGGCGGCTGCAGTTGAATTGAGACAATATATTTCGGAATTCAACCTGGCTCATGGCTGCAAAGGGTGCGACTTCGATTTGAAGAGCCGCAACTTCGGGGGCATCAAATCAAGGTCGTTTGACGTTGCGCGCCTGCATCAGCGTGATATGCGCTATCCCGGCATGATGGAGTTTGAGCTCGAAAATACATGCAACCTCGAGTGTGTGATGTGCAATGGAATCTTCTCCTCCTCCATTCGCAGGAACCGGGAGCAGCTGCCGCCAATTCCAAGTCCTTACGATGATGAGTTTGTGCGGCAGTTGGAAGAATTCATCCCCCATCTGGCGCTTGCTAATTTCTTTGGAGGCGAGCCGTTTCTTGTCGAAATCTATTTGAAAATATGGGAGAAAATGGCGAAGCTGAATCCGGGCATGAACGTGTGGGTAACCACCAACGGCACGATTCTGAACAACCGCATCGTACAACTGCTCAACCGCATTCGCTTTAACCTCACCATCTCGATTGATTCCATTGAAAAAGAAACGTACGAAAAAATCAGAGTCAACTCGAACTTTGAACGGGTAATGGAAAACTTTAAGCGGTTTTTGCGGTATACGAAAACCATCAACTCAGACTTCACGGTGAACACCTGTCCCATGACAGTCAACTGGAGGGGGTTGCCCGAAATCGTGAAATGGGGGAACAGCGAAGGCTTTGTGGTGAATATCATTCCCGTCCGGCATCCGGAAGAACTTTCGCTGGGAAGTCTCTCTTACAATGAACTCAGCAGGATAATTGATTTCTACACCTCTGCTGAAATTACTTCGTCAGATATCTACAGCGAGCGGAATAAAAAGAATTTTGAAAGCTACATCCGGTTTGTTGAGCAATGGAGGCAGCACAAAAAATTACTGGAGCAGCATTCCACAGAGGCAGAAAAGCATCAGCCCGAAGAGGAAATCAAAAGACGCTTTACCACAGCACTGAACCTTTCCTCCCTGTTAACGGATGAAGAAAAAAAGACCCGGATAGGCTTGGCAATGGAAAAACTTCTCCGGATGAATGAGAAATTTGAGCATGCCCATCCTTATCTTAAGGAAATAATGTGGAAGCGCATATTTGAGAAGAAACCGGACGATTTGCTGTCAACACTGCTCCATGCGGATGAGAGGATAATTCTTGCACAGGAAAAAATTCCGGTGGGTGAAAAAATTGACTGCATTTGTAATCCTGATTCTCTGGAAAACCTTCACCTGAAAAAAATGAAGCTGTATTTGGAATACTGCGTCATTGCAGGGGATTCACCCCAGAATTGCAACGATGTTTACAATAAGTGGAAAACCTTTTTGCAGGGAATAAAATCGAAAAATGAAGTTCTTTACGAAGCGCTCCTCAGCGTTGTCAATAAAGGCAGAATCGCCTTGCTTGCCGAAATGCTGCTGCATAAAGACGAAAAAACCTTCCTAAAAAATTTCTCGCATGAAACTGTAAAGCGTTTTCAGGAAAGAATCATTTCAGAAGCAGAAATCATAGCGCAGGCAAGAAGGGATTTATCGGTTGAGTTTTTAAAAAACGAAAGCACTGTGAATGAATTTATGGAGGCAGCACGGCATCACTTTGCCGTACACTTTCAGGTTTAAAAATTCCTGAACCTGTTCTCGAAATTGGAGTTTCAATTTTCATTCTGAGAAAAACCTTTCTCTTATGGTATTTAAGAGCGGGATGTATTTTATTGAGCTTACGTTAGGCAACCATAAAGAAACAAGAAGAGTCAATAAGGTTACCCGGTAACTGTCGTAATTCAAAAGGAAAAAATCTTTTCAAACCGTATCTTGTGGAAATGAATTATTTCCAGAAAGCCGTTGAACTGCTGAAGGAAAAGTCAGTGGTGTGGCTGGAAAATTTTGTTGCGTTTCTGCCCAGCCTGATAGTGGCACTTTTGGTGCTGGCACTCTTTTTTCTGCTGGCTTTTCTTGCCAGGCGAGCCATTCATAAAATTCTTGAAAAGACCACCACCAATGAAGCCATCAACAATTTCCTGTCGAGCCTTGCAGCCATCTTTGTCTTCCTGTTTGGTTTCTTTGTCACGCTGGACATTATCAACCTTGATAAAACCTTCGCATCGCTGCTGGCAGGAGCAGGTATTTTGGGACTGGCGTTCAGTCTCGGCTTCCAGGATGTGGTGGCAAACTTCGTATCGGGCGTGATGATTGCCGCACGGAAGCCATATAAAGCGGGCGACCTGATTGAAACCAATGGCATCTTCGGAAAAGTCATCAAAATCAACATGCGCAGCACGCATCTCGTCACCCAGCAGGGACAGTTCGCAGTCGTTCCCAACCGGCTGGTTTACCAAAATCCCTTGTTAAACCATTCGAGGCTGGGCAAGAGACGAGTGGAGTTGAAAGCCGGAGTGACGTATGGTTCCAGTCTTGCCGAAGTGGAACAGACTGTAATCAAAGCGATTAGGAAACTGCACTTTTTGCATCCCGGCTCGGAGGTGGAATTCTTCTTCCGCGAATTCGGAGAGTATGCCATCACTTTTGAAGTGCGGTATTGGATAAAATTCACGCGCCAGGCAGATTATCTCAAAGCGGTGAGCGAAGGGATAAAAATCATCAAGGCTGATTTTAAAGAAAAGGGAATCATCATCCCCTTTCCCGTCCGCACAATAGATTTTGCCAAAAAAGAAATTGTGCCTGACGAGTTCCTGCATGAAAAATTGAAAGACTAACTCATGGAAATTGCTATCGTCATCGGCTTGCTTATCGTGGCGGTTGCGCTGTTCGCCACCGAAAAGTTTTCGGTTGACGTAATTACGTTCATCACGCTGATTATCCTGGTGCTCACCGGCATCATTTCTTCCGGTGAAGCGTTTGCCGCCTTCAGCAGCGATTTTGTCATTATGCTGGCAGCCATCTTCGTCATCACCTCTTCGATTGAATCATCGGGGGTGATGGATGTATTGTCCGATTACATCAGCAAGACGCGGGCGGCCAAGCTTCTGGGCGTGCTGATTTGGATGATGCCGTTTGCAGCACTGCTTTCTGCATTTATCAACAACACCACGCTTACAGCTTTGCTGCTGCCTCCGCTGTTAAGCATTGCGCGGAAATCCAGCATCACTCCTTCCAAATTGCTGATGCCTATGGCATTTGCCGGCATGGTGGGCGGCACCTGCACGCTCATTGGCACCTCCACCAACATTGCCGTGAGCGGCTACCTGGCAAAAGAAGGCTACGGACAATTGGGAATTTTTGACATCACGCCCATCGGGCTGTCGCTGTTGGGGGTATTCATTCTGTATATGCTTACGGCAGGCAGGTGGCTGCTGCCGGAGCATGCCCCCGGACCGCTGGAAGAGAATTATAAAATGCGGGAATACATGAGCGAGGTGAAAATCCTGCCGGGTTCCAGCCTTATCGGTCAGCGGGTGTATAGCTCCAGCCTCGCCAATTCCGGATTCCGTATTCTGGGCATCATTCGCGACAACCACAAATTTTATCCGGGATGGAATTCCGTTTTTCAGGAGAACGACCTTGTGCTGGTGAATGGGAACGTGAAAGACCTGCTGGCGGTGAAGGAAAAAAGCGGGATTGAAATCGCTGCCGATACGCTGGATGTCTTCTACGGAGGCGACAAGAAAGACCCGATGCAGCTTTCAGAGGTGCTCATCCCCGCCAACTCGGGACTTGCCGGCAAAACAATAAAGGCGATTGATTTCAGAAACCGCTATGGACTGGTCGTGGTGGCGGTGAAACGGGCGGGCACCAGTCTCACACAAAAAATCGGCTCCATCCGTCTGCAGGTTGGCGACATGCTGCTGGTGCAGGGTACTCCCCAAAAGCTGGCTGACTTCCATGACCAGCACAACCTGATACTGCTCGATGAGCATAAAATCAATCCCCTGCGCGCACGCAAAGGGCTTGTTGCGATTCTGTTGTTTTTGGCTGCCGTGATTATGGGCACGCTGAAAATCATTCCGCTTGATATTGCTTTTCTTTCAGCCGCAATTGGAGCAGGGGTGCTGCGCATCGTCAAGGCGGAAGAAGCCTACAGCAATATCAACTGGCGTTTGCTGGTGCTCATTTCAGGCATGACCGCCTTCGGCACCGCCATGAAAAATTCGGGAGCCGATGTATTCATCTCCAATGCCTTCATCTCGGTGTTTGAGCGGTTTGGTCCGCAGGCGGTGATGCTGGGATTCATGCTGGTAACCGTTTTACTGACGCAACCCATGAGCAACGCTGCTGCTGCGCTGGTGGTGCTGCCAGTGGCGCTGAAGAGTGCAGAAGCCTTGCAGGTGAATCCACTGACCTTCGGAGTCGCCATCATGCTGTCGGCCTCCATCTCGTTCATCACTCCTTTTGAGCCAAGCTGCCTGCTCATTTACGGACCGGGCAAGTACAAATTTCTTGATTTCATCAAAGTGGGCGGCTTCCTCACACTGCTGCTGCTGGGAGTTATCTTTTGCCTGGTGCCGATGGTCTGGCCGCTTCGGTAGAAAGTGAAAAACATGATTCGTAAAAAAAAACAGCAAACAATAACCACCGAGATGAGCTTCGACACCACGATTAATCCAGGCGATTACAAAGCGTGTCTTCTTTACATTGAAAAATATTGGGACAAAATCACTTGTTATTATCCGCATGATGAGTTTATTCATCTTGGTCTTCCTCACAAGTTTGTATCTCCTAATGACGGCATCTATAAAAATGACCAGTTTTATTGGGACAGTTATTTCATCATCCTCGGCTTGGTGAAATGCGGGCGCACGGAGCTTGCCAAGGGAATGATTGATAATCTGCTTCATCTGCAAAAGCGATTCAACATCATTCCGATGCGCAACCGGTATTACAACCTGGGCAGTTCGCAGATTCCATTTCTCACTTCGATGGCGAATGAAGTGTTTCAGGAAACGAAAGATTCCCGCTGGCTGAAGCACGTGATGCTGTGTGCTGAGCATGAATTGTACGATTATTGGATGAACGAAAAACGCACGGAGAAGCATCTGGTGTACAAAGGGCTTTCACGCTACTGTGACCACTATATCACGCATCTTGCCGCTGAGCACGAATCAGGGTGGGACATGACCTCCCGCTTTTACAATCATTGCCTCGATTATCTTCCGGTGGATTTGAATTGTGTGCTTTACAAATACGAAACTGACCTCGCTGAATTTTACAAAGGCATCCGTAACAAGAAGAAATACAACCAATACCTGCTGCAATCCGAAAAGAGGAGAAGGCAGATGAACAAGCTGATGTGGAATTTCAAAAAGGGATTTTATTTCGACTACAACTACCGGCACAAGAGGCAAAGCACCTTCTATTCCCTGGCAGGATTTTATCCAATGTGGGCAAAACTTGCCACATACACACAGGCTAAGAAGATGGTTGACAATATCCCCGTTTTTGAATACAAGGGCGGACTCGCCAACACCCAATCGAAGGGGCTTTCACGCGAATACAAGCAACATGACTATCCCAACGGCTGGGCACACCAGCAGTGGGTTGTCATAAGAGGGTTGATGAATTATGGATTCTCGTCCGAGGCTGAACGTTTGGCAAGAAAATTTCTTGACCTGACAAAGAAAATATTTGAGGAAACAGGAAAAATGTGGGAGAAATATAACGTAGTGAAATGCACTATCGGGAAATCAGAACGCTATGAAACCCAATCAGGTTTCGGGTGGACGAACGCTGTATTTGTTCGTCTGGTTGACAAATTTTCAATTTGAGTTTGAAGTATTAGGTTGACGGCTTCGGATTTCTCAGCATGTTTTAAACTTCAACCTCTAAACTCTAATTAAGCATGCGGCTTGTGATAGTGTCCAACCGCGCACCTGTAAATCTCAAAAAGGGAAACGGGGGATTCGTTTATGAAGAAAGCTCAGGCGGGCTTGCATCCGGTCTGCGCGCCTATCGTGAGAGGATGTGCAAGAGAAGGTCAGCCATGGAAATAATCTGGCTGGGCTGGCCCGGCACAAGTGTAGAGAAAAAAGACGAAGAAAAAATAAAACAGGAAGTTGCAAAGAAATTCGGTACTCACTGTGTTTTCCTATCCGAAGAAACCATGGAAAAATTCTATGAGGGCTTTTGCAACAAAACCCTGTGGCCTCTGTTTCATTATTTCCCCAGCCTGGCGGTGTATGACAATTCGTTTTGGGAACAATACATTTCCGTTAATAAATTATTCTGTGATGCGGTAATGGAAATTGCCAAACCAGGCGACATCTTTTGGGTTCACGATTATCACCTCATGCTGCTGCCTGTCTTGCTGAGGGAGAAAATCCCGGAAGCGACAATCGGCTTTTTCCTGCACATTCCGTTTCCGTCTTATGAGGTGTTCCGGTTGCTTCCCAGCGATTGGAGGAAAAATATTCTGGCAGGGTTGTATGGCGCTGACCTCATCGGTTTTCACACGCACGATTACCGCACTTACTTTTTACGAAGCACCCTGCGGGTGCTTGGCTTGCCCGACCAACTGGGCGAGGTTGTTTTCAATGACCGCGTGGTGAAAGTGGATACTTTTCCTATGGGCATTGATTATGATAAATATCATTCTGCCGCTTTTAGCAAAACGGTTGTTGATGAAAAAGAAAAGCTGAGCCTTCCCTTTAAAATAATTTTATCCATTGACCGGCAGGACTATTCAAAAGGCATTCTTAACAGGTTGCGGGGCTTTGAGCATTTTTTAGAAACCAACCCGCAGTGGAAGCAAAAGGTAGTGCTGATGATGGTAGTGGTGCCCAGCCGCATCGGGGTAGAGAGCTATCAAACTACCAAAAGTAAAATTGATGAACTGGTGGGCAGCATTAATGGAAAACACGGCACCTTTGGCTGGCAGCCTATCCACTATCAATACCGCTCGCTTTCATTCACCGAATTGATTGCCTTATACAACCGCAGCGATGCGGCACTGGTCACCCCGCTGCGCGATGGCATGAACCTCATCGCCAAAGAATATATCGCGTGCCGCACCGATGGGACAGGCGTGCTGATACTCAGCGAAATGGCTGGCGCAGTGGATGAACTGTTTGAATCCATCGTCATCAATCCGAATAACGTAGAAGAAATCAGCCATGCGCTTCGGCAAGCCTTGGAAATGAGCGGGCAGGAGCAGCAGGAGCGCCTCGCCATCATGCAGAAAAGGCTTATAGATTATGACGTGTTCAAATGGGCGGATGATTTTCTCTCCTCAATTCAAAACATTAAAAGCAAACAGCAGCGTCTGAGCGCCAAAATCCTCAATGCAGAGGCTCGCAGGAAAATTTTCTTTTCGTTCAAAAGGGCACATTCCGCTCTTTTGTTTCTGGATTATGATGGAACGCTGGTTCCTTTTGCCGACTATCCGCCCCATGCTTTTCCCAGACAGCCCCTTCTCGAATTGTTGTGCAGCCTTGCTAAACGCCATCATACGGAAGTAGTCATCTTGAGCGGGCGTGACCGCAAAACGCTCGACCAATGGTTTGGCAGCCTTCCGCTTCATCTCGCTGCCGAGCACGGGCTGTTTTTAAAAGAAAAGGAGAAAACATGGAGACAAATAAAACCTGTCAGAAAAAATTGGAAGAAAAAGTTATTGCCTGTACTGGAGCATTACGCAGGAAGGCTGCCGGGCGCATTGGTGGAAGAGAAGGAACTTTCACTGGTGTTTCACTACCGCAAATCCAATCCGGCTTTTGCTGACCTTCGCGTGAAGGAATTGGTTAATCACCTGGTGAACCTGACGGGAAATCTGGATGTGCAGGTGCTCAGGGGCAATCATCTGGTAGAACTTCGCAATGCAGGTATTGACAAGGGCGTTGCCGCCTTGCACTGGCTATCCAAAGAACACCGCAGCCCCCGCTTCATCCTCTCTATTGGTGATGACTGGACGGATGAAGACCTCTTCCGCGTGATGCCGCCTGGCGCTTTTTCTATCAAAGTGGGATTGCAGCCTTCTTATGCTTTATACAATCTGAAAGATACCTCGTCCGTGCTTTCACTTTTGGAAGAAATGTCAAAGAAATGAAAACTCTCTCACTGCCGGGTGATTCACCATTATTCTTGTCAAGCGGAAAAGAGTAAAAATTTCAATTGACCAGGCACTTCAGAATTCACGCACTTTAGGCAAGATAGAGTCATCACTTCATTTTCAACTTCACAACCACCGGCACGGCTGACACTTTCAGCGTTGTTACCTGTGTTGCCGGGTTGAATGAAGCTAAAGAGAGGGACATTTCAACTTGTGATGAGGTTCCTGAAATGAGCCATGCGGATTCGGGGGCATAGCCTGCAGGAAGATGGACTGCCGAAACGGAATCATCCTCACCGCTAACGGGTTTCCAGGCAATCAGATGCGTGGTGCGACCCTTCGCATCACCGAATTTATAAATCCAGGCTTCATCATTTTCCTGCATCACATCCAGAAAATAGCAACCGCCTAAATGCGCCAGCAAAGCCTGCAGGGCGCGGAACGAAATCTTTTCTGCAAAACCGGCAGCAGGCGAGCCGGTGAGACCCGAGCGGCTGTACAACCCTCCTTTGCCGTTGGCATAGTTGAACCAACAGAGGCGGTCAGCGCCCAGCCGGATAAAAAACATCGCCCCGCGCACGGCATACAGCGCCTGCGTCTTTTCGGTGACGCATTCGCTGTGGGTGCAGGCTTCCCCCGCGCCATCGCTGTCCCATCCCCATTCGGTGACATAAATTTTTTTACCCGGCAGATTCGCATCGCGAAAACGGATGTCGTTGAGAATTGCCCGGATGGAAGATTGGCTGTGTTCGGGATTTACACCCACGCGCCTGCCCTGCTCATTGTATGCATAGCTGTAATGATGCACGTTCAATCCGTCAATAAATAAAGCCGATTCCTGCGTGATTCTTGCCCCGGAAAAATTTCCTCCCCGTTCGGTTTCTTCATGGGGGAATGCCGACTGCAGGGCGCAGGGCAGCACTATCATCTTCGGGTCAGCCGCCTTTGCTCCTTTCGCGAAGCCCTCCAGCACCTGCGCATAGAAGGCTGACGGATAATCCCACGGCTCGTTTCCGGCTTCCATCGCCTGCACCAAGCCATTGCCGTACGTGGGTCCGAAATGTTTTGCAAAGGCGTAAGCATAATTATAGGCACACTGGTAAGGATTATTCCAAATAATTTGCGGCATTTTTTTTTGCTCGAACTGGATGGAGGCGGTTACCTTCAACCCTGCCTTGCGCCATGCGGAGTACTCCCTGTCCCAGTTGAGCCAGTTCAACGCCTGTGTGCCGCTGTCAGTCATCTGCGAATAGTCGGGGATGTTGTCGGGGTCGGTAACGTCCCAATGCCAGTTGTGATAGCTGCGGGCGTGTGTGGCCACCTTGCTGAATTTGCCAGGACCCTGCCCCTCCATGAGGTGGTCGGAGCAGATGCCATAGCCCCATCCCCACAGCCCGTTGACGCCTATAATTTCAGCCACGGTGGATGATGATTTTTTCGCTGCGGGCATTTGTCCATAAGGACCAAATGCATCCCAGACATTCACTTCCCATACAAAAACTTTTGCATAATCCTCATCAACCAGCGTGTGTTGTACACGCAGATACTTTGCTGTCACAGGATTTTTAAGACGGGTGGTCAGGATGTTCACGGCTTTCGGGTCGAGGCGGGCGATGGGGAACCAGCGGATGTTGTCAGTGCTTCCCAAAAGTTCGGATTCAGCGGCCTTGCCTCCCGCCCAGTGTTTTGTTTCAATCCAGCCGATTGTTTTTGCTGCTCCTAAATCAACCGTGACATATTCTTTCAAGGGTTGTGAAATCGCAGCAATTTCAAAAAGCTGAAAGGAGCCCGATGAAAAAAGCTTGATTTTTTTAACGGAGGACAATTTAACTTCCATTCGTTTCAATTTATAATTGTCGGCTTCGCTCAATTTGGAAATGATGGTCGAGTCATTGTTTGCCTGGTAGGCAAAGAGATAAAGCGGTGCGGTAACAGCGCATTTCACCGAGAAAGACCGAAATGAGGAAGAGAAGAGCAGGTTGATTTCAAACCAAGCCCCGGCATTGCCTGTGATGTGAGCACTGGTTTTCAAATTGCCGTCAGTCGTTTCGGCATGATGAGCATTTCCTGAACTTTTGCATTTTCCAGAGGAGCAGATGTTTAAAAAAACATTTTGCTCCGCCTTGCTTAGAAAGCCGTTTGGCAGCGGAGCGTCCGACTGCCAGTTGGTGTTCTCATTGTGGTCAATTACTTCAGCCCCGCTGTCTCCGGATGAGGCGGTGACCGTTGCATTCCATGTGTAGGAGGGAATGACTCCCGCGTAAGGATTCCATTGTGCAAAAGCGCTTATACTGAAAGCTGTGAGCAGGCTGAAGACAGACGGGATGTAATGTTTCGTCATCTTTTGAATGATACTACACATTGTAGGGTTTACGGCTGGTTAACTATAAGCGAACGACCAGGAAGCGGAAAGGTGTATTCATCATGCGTTCTATTTGTGTGATGTAAAAATATCTCACTATTTCGTGGACAGGTATTGAAAGTGCTTTTATTTTAACACATTATTTTGTACTTTCACGAACCCATTTAAACCATACGTGTCATGAAAGAGCGATTGTTTTGCTGCCTGCTGTTCGCAGGCATTTTTATTTATCAAAATTCGTATTCACAATGCACCCCCGACCCGAATTGTCCGCCTGATTCGCTGATTTGTCCCTCAGCGCTTCCCAACGGCTGTGAGGGAGAAGCTTATTCCGAGGCAATCACAATTTCATTAGGAGGCACTATTGCAGGGTTCCCCTTTACGAACATCACAGTTAACAGTATCACAGGGCTTCCGACAGGATTTTCTTATCAATGTAATCCCTCCAATTGCGTATTCAATGCCAATTCCCAGGGATGTATTTTATTTTCCGGCACTACCAATACTGCTGGCACGTATGCTCTGAGTGCAAACCTGACTGTCAATATTGGTTTTCCAGTGACCATTGACACATCCATAGGCGCAATCATTATAGATGCAAAGGACTGCAATGGCGATTGTGGCGGCACGGCAACTGTTGACGCCTGCGGCATCTGCTCGGGCGGCAACACCGGTGTTCTTCCCAACTGCGATGATGCTGACCCCTGCACTACCGATGATTGTGATGGACAGGGCGGCTGTATCAATACGCCTATTAACTGTGACGACCAGGATTCATGTACCACCGATGCCTGCGATGCATCCGGCCAATGCGTCAACACGCCTGTTATTTGTGATGATGGCGACCCGTGTACGACCGATGCCTGCGTGAACGGGACTTGTATCTTCAGCCCTGTCATCTGTGAGCCGAGTAGTGCCTGCTTCACTGCGGAATGTGTCGGTGGTCAGTGTGTGGAAACGCCTGTTGATTGCGATGATGGCGACCCATGCACCGGAGATGACTGCGACCCGCTGTCGGGATGTATTAACATTCCCCTGAATTGTGATGACCAGGATTCATGCACCCTTGATGAATGTGTTCAGGGCATTTGCGTGAACACTCCGATAGTGTGTGATGATTTAGACCTTTGCACGAATGATGTCTGCGTGAACGGGCAGTGTGTTTTTACTCCCGTGAATTGCGATGACCTTGACCCCTGCACGAATGATACTTGCGTGTTGGGTTTCTGTCAGAATAATCCTGTTGTATGCGATGACCAGGATAGCTGCACAACAGATGAATGTATCAATGGCGCGTGCGTATTCACTCCTGTAAATTGCAATGATTCAGACCCCTGTACCCGCGATACGTGCATTGCCGGCATTTGCCAAAATACCCGGATTGAATGCGATGACGCTGACCCCTGCACAATTGACGAGTGTATAGGAGGCGATTGCTTTAACACGCCTATCGTTTGTGATGACTTAAATCCCTGCACCAATGATTCATGCCTGACTGGATTCTGCGAGTTCACGCCAATTGACTGCGATGATGCGGATACCTGCACCATTGACTTCTGCGACCTCGGAACATGCTTCCATACTCCGAATCCTAACTGTGCCATTGATTTATGCGATACGCTCGATTGCAACGACAATAACGCCTGCACCATTGACGGCTGCGACCTGGTGTCAGGATGTTTCTATTCTCCGCTCGATTGCAATGACAGCGATGCCTGCACGGCTGATTCGTGCGACCCGGCTTCCGGTTGTTTTTATATTGAAGTGGATTGCAACGACAATAATGTCTGTACGCTCGACAGTTGTTATTCCATTATCGGCTGCCTTAATCCGCTCATCAATTGCGATGACCTTGACCCCTGCACCACCGATGGCTGCGATTCACAATCCGGATGCTTCAATACTCCTATTGACTGCGATGATAGCGACACCTGCACCATTGACTTCTGCGACCTCGGAACATGCTTCCATACTCCGAATCCTAACTGTGCCATTGATTTATGCGATACGCTCGATTGCAACGACAATAACGCCTGCACCATTGACGGCTGCGACCCGGTGAGCGGATGTTTCTATTCCCCGCTCGATTGCAATGACAGCGATGCCTGCACGGCTGATTCGTGTGACCCGGCTTCCGGATGCTTTTATTCTTCCGTTGATTGTGATGACCTGGATGATTGCACCACCGATGCCTGCGACTCACTTACAGGATGCTTCCATACCTTGGTGGACTGCGATGATGGTGATTTGTGCACGTTGGACGAGTGCATTCAGGGTGCTTGTGTGAATATCCCCATCCCCGATTGTGCTAACCCGTGCGATACTTTGAATTGTGATGACGGCAATGCATGTACAATTGACGATTGTGACACTATCTCCGGATGCTTCTATTCTCTTGTGGATTGCAATAACAATGACGCCTGCACAGTGGATAATTGCGACTCGGCATCCGGCTGCGTTTATTCTGCCGTTGACTGCGATGACGCAGACGCCTGCACATCAGACAGTTGTGACTCAGCCACCGGATGTTTTTATACTGCCCTTGATTGTGATGATAATGACGCATGCACCAGCGATGCCTGCGCCCTTCTTTCAGGTTGCATTTACTTTGCAGTGGATTGCGATGACCAGGATGCCTGCACGCTGGATAGCTGCGATTCCGCTTCAGGCTGTTTCTACACCCCGGTAGATTGCAACGATAATGACGCCTGCACCACAGAAGCGTGCGACCCGGCATCCGGCTGCATTTACACTCCGGTGGATTGCAACGACAATGACGCCTGCACGCTGGATAGCTGCGATTCTGCCACCAGCTGTTTCTACACTGCGGTAGATTGCAACGATAATGATGCCTGCACCACCGAAACGTGCGACCCGGCATCCGGCTGCATTTACACTCCGGTTGATTGCAACGACCAGGATGCCTGCACGCTCGACAGTTGTGATGCCGCTTCCGGCTGTTTCTACACTCCCGTTATATGCGATGACCAGGATGCCTGCACCACCGATGCCTGCGACCCGGCAACAGGCTGTGTTTATACTCCGATTGTCTGTAATGACCAGGATGATTGTACCACGGATACTTGCATAAGCGGCTCATGCGTATTCACTCCTGTTGATTGTGATGATGGTGATGACTGCACGGTTGATTTCTGTCAGGGGGGATTGTGCTTCAACATTCCGATTGACTGCAACGATAATGACCCCTGCACCATTGACACCTGTTCAGGCGGACAGTGCCAGAACACGCCCGTGAATTGTGATGACGGAGATGCCTGTACAGATGACTTCTGCGTCAACGGCACGTGTTTCAATCAGCCTCTGAATTGTGATGATGGAAATCCCTGCACAACGGATAGCTGCGGCAACGGAACCTGTTTGCACACGCCAATACCCGGCTGCTGCCTTAATGATGCAGATTGCGATGATGCCAACTCCTGCACCAATGATATTTGCAATGGTGGAACCTGCCTCTACATTCCGATTTGCTGCGATGACGGAGATTCCTGCACGTTTGACTTCTGCGAGAACGGAGCCTGCGTATTCGTTCCCCTGTTCTGCGATGATGGCGACCCGTGCACGGATAACTCCTGCGTGAGTGGTGTTTGCGTCTTTACACCCATTAACTGCAACGACAACGACCTGTGCACCACCGACACGTGCATCAACGGCAATTGCATCCACACTCCGCTTGACTGCAATGATGGCGACCTCTGCACCACCGACTTTTGCGCTCAGGGCGTTTGCTTCAACATTCTGCTCAACTGCGATGATTTGGATTTATGTACCAACGACACCTGCATCCAGGGAGTTTGTGTCAACACGCCTGTCAACTGCGATGACGCTGACTTGTGCACCGTTGACAAATGCGTGGACGGCACCTGCACGCATCTCCCGCAGGATTGTGATGACTTCGACCCGTGCACGAACGACTACTGTATTGGCGGAGTCTGTTTCCATGACATTATCCCAACATGCTGCAACAATCAGCCGCAATGTGATGATGGTGACCCATGTACCACAGATGAGTGCATCAATAATGCTTGCGTGAACACCTCCGCGTTCGTTGACCTTACCATTGAGCAAACGGGATTGCCCGATTTCTGCCAGGGCAAGGATGTGACGCTCACTGCAGTATCATCAGCGGCAGTCAGCTATTCATGGTCAACCGGTGAAAGCACGATGTCAATACAAGTTGCAGCATCCGGAACGTATAGTGTGACAGCTGCTGACGCCAATGGCTGCACGGCATCGGCTTCTTATTTGCTGGATTATGATGCCACGAAACTGTTGTCTGCTTACACCATCATTGCGAAGAAAGAGGTTCACATGCATCTGAACACGGTATTCTCGGGCGGAGTAGGCATCACCAATAATCATGGCAAGGCAAGAATCCATGACAACACGCAGATTACTGCACCCATGACTTTCCTGAAAGCGGATGATATTCAACTCTCAGGCGGAAGTACCGTCACCACTCAAATACCTGACCCCGCTCAAGTGAATTTGCCACCGTTTGAATTCAACACACAATGCAATGCCGGACAGAGCATTCATCTCCCCGATAACTCAAATGTTACGCTTACCGGCTCCTTGTATAACGGCATTACCATTGGAAAGAACTCAACGGTAACGTTTACCGCTTCAGACCTCAATATCGAAAATATCTATGCCAAGGATAATGTCACTATCAACTTCACCTCGCCCTGCGTGAAACTGAGAATTTGCAAGAAGCTGCGCCTTGGCAAGAATAATTCATTCAATCCGGGAAGTTCTGAAGTGATTGCTTATGTTGAACAAGATGTAACAATAGAAGGAGGCACAGACGTAACTGCCGACATCTACATGAATGGCGGCAAGATGAAAGTGAAAGACGGAACACAAGCCGACCCGAACGTGATGACAGGCTTGTTCATCGTCAACATTCTCGATGCGGGCAAATACACTGAGTGGAATCAAGACCTCGATTGCGGTTGCACCACCCAGCCGCAGCCGCTGTGCCTCGGAAATGAAATAAAGGTCTTTTCATTCACGCTGGTAGATGCCGATGATGATGTGGACATTGGTCCGCTGAATGATGGCGATGTGATTGACCTTTCCGTAACAGGTCCTATCAGCGTTCGCGCCAATGTGTGCGTGGATGGTTTGGTACAAAGCGTGAGGTTCCTGCTGAACGGAAATAATTACAAGATGGAGAACATTCCGTTCTACACGATTGCGGGAGATAACAACGGCAACTATAACCCGTGGAACATTGGCCCGGGCACCTACACCATCACGGCTATTCCTTACAGCGGAGATAACGGTACGGGAACGGCAGGCACCATCCTCACCATCACAATCACTATCATCGGGACTGTCCCGCGGTTGAGCAATCCTGCTCAGCAGTTTGGCAGCGTAGTGAATGAAGATGGGGTAACCCTGAAGGCGTATCCAAGCGTGTTCAGCGACAGGCTCAACATCGAGTTTTCGCTTCCGGAGAAGGAAAAAGTGGTCCTTGAAATTCTGAATATCTCAGGACAAATAATTGCGGAGCTTTACAAAGGCGAAGCTGAAGGCGATAGGAAATACAAGGTGGAATTTGATGCTCACGAAGCTCCCGGAGGTGTTATTATCTATCGGCTGAAAACAGAAAACGGAATCTATCTCGACAAAGCGGTCCTGGTGAAGTAAATGCAATTATAACCGTAAAAAGCAACAACCCCTGTCAGTGTAAATTTGCAGGGGTTGCTCCTTTAGTTAGTATAGCGGATTGTTTTGCGAATGGACTCTTAATTCGCCAGCATCACTTTTTTCATCACCACCGTTTCACGTGAATTCATTCTGAACACGTACACTCCGCAGGCAAGATTGCCGGTGTTAAAAGCATACCTGCTGACTTGTCCTCCAATCTGACTTTATTTTGATGATAAGGCTCTTGGGTATCCCTGTAACCCCGCTTCCGTTGAAACCTGAGTCAAGTGTGGCAGTAATAGTAGTGCCGAGCAAAGGACGCTATATATTATAATCGCCCTCCGGATTGTCGCCTGCAATTGCAAAGGAAGGGTCATTTTCAATCCGGAACAACCGTTCGTTCAGCTTGAAACCAGCACTGCGTGCTTCGCGCTGCTCTTTGAATGTCTGAAATGGTCTTGTTCCTGCCGCAATGACTGGGAGAATACAAAATACATTTGAAAGATGTAAATCGCAGGGACTAAAGACGCAGATTCGAGGCAGGGAAAGACGCATGTACTTTAATAAAACTTTAATGTTCTTCGTGGTTAAATCGGTGGCAGATGGCTAATTTGTACGCGTAATATCCTCAGTCATGAAAGGATTGCTTGGCGGTGGGCTTCTGCTCAGCGGAATCATTTTTAATTGTTACCCGCAATGCACGCCAGATGCGTCATGCCCGTTTGATTCGCTCATCTGCGCTTCCAATAGCTCTTCATCCTGCGTGAATGAAG
>DATLYB010000123.1:0-2045 GCA_035575215.1 Chitinophagales bacterium | reverse complement strand
GGAACGGCATGGATGAAACATGCGGGCATGACGGAAGAAAGAATTAAATCAGGGAACATGGTTTTGATTTTTGGACTTTCATTCCTATTCAGCGTGATGCTTGCCATGGCGATGAATACCATCGCATACCATGATGTTTTCGTAAAGGGAGCGCTGTATTATATCACTGACCACACTATGGCTCCTGACCCGGCATCGGAAGCCGGCAAATGGCTCGAATACTATATGACCAATTTGTCGGCTTCCAACCGAACCCTGCAACATGGAGCGTTCCATGGCTTCTTTATCGCAGGCTTGTTAATCGCCCTGCCCGTCCTGGCGACCAATGCCTTGTTTGAAAGGAAGAGTTTCAAGTATGTTTTGGTGAATGGAGGGTACTGGATGCTTGCCCTTACCATTATGGGCGCGATTGTCGCTGCATGGAAATAGCCGCATTCCGAAGGAGCGGGTGTCACCGCTCGATGCGGCATTTATGGAATAAGTTTCATGCTTTGTCAAAAAGCGCATGTTTAAATTCAATGTTTCTTTTTCGGTTTTCAGATAGAAAAAAGCACACCACTCTGAGTCATAATCAAGTAAACCGGAACCATTATCGTACAAAAATGACTTGATAGAATTGCATCCAGCAATGCAATCAAACTCCATCTGGACTATCGGACATTCCACACGCACTTTAGACGAGTTTATCGCCATTCTTCAATCGTTCCATATCGAACTGCTGGCTGACATCCGGAGCTATCCCGGTTCGGGGCGGTTCCCTCATTTCAATAAGGAAGCATTGAAATTATCTCTGAAGAATACCGGTATCGGCTACATTCATTTTCCTGAACTGGGCGGTCGCAGGAAGCCGCATCCTGACTCCGTGAATAGAGCCTGGCGCAATGAAGCATTCAGAGGCTATGCTGATTATATGCAAACAGAAGATTTCAAAAAGGCTATCAGCCGGTTGGAGAATCTGGCATACGAACAATGCACTGCGTATATGTGCTCAGAAGCTGTGTGGTGGCGGTGTCATCGCGCACTGGTTTCCGATTACCTGAAAATACAAGGATGGACGGTAATGCACATCATGCAGGAAGGGGAAGCCGCAGAGCATCCCTTTACTGCGCCAGCGAAGGCCGTGCAGGGGAAGCTTTTTTATCGGTAGGGCTTCATCAAGCCTCAAACCTCCGGTTCCTGCTGGCTAAGGCAGTGAAAACTTCCCAGCCCCCAAATTAAGTCAGTGGAGTCAAGAGCCACCGCCTTGCGTGTTGGGAAGCATTGCTGCAGCACATCGAACGCCTGGCGGTCATGCCGGTTATCGCGGTAAGCAGGCAGGATGACATATTTGTTTGAAATGTAAAAATTGGCGTAAGATGCGGGAAGACGCTGGTTTTCATAAATGATTTTTCGAGGCATGGGCATCTCGGCTATGTTCAATTGCTTGCCGTTGGGCAAACGCATGGCGGAAAGCAGCTTCCGGTTTTTTTTCAGCGGTTTATAGTTCTCATCGCTCTTGTTTTCTTCTATCACGGTCACTACGGTATCTTCGTTTACAAAGCGCGTGAGGTCGTCAATATGCCCATCGGTATCATCTCCTGCAATACCATCTTCCAGCCAAAGGACCTGTTCTGCTCCGTAATAATCCATCAGATATTTTTCAATCTCCTTTTGCGACAGGTGCGGATTGCGGTTTTTATTCAGCAGGCATGAGGTAGTTGTAATCGCGGTACCCCTGCCGTTGAAATCCACCGAGCCGCCTTCCATGACGATTCCGGGTTTCACCACTTCCAGTCCCATCGCTTGGGCAATGAGTGTGGGAATCACATCGTCTTTGTCATATGGAGGATATTTCCCGCCCCATGCGTTGTAATCCCAGTCAACAATGAGCTTCTTTTTTTCCTTCGGATGAATGAGAAAAGCGGGACCGTGGTCTCTGCACCATGCATCATCAGTGGGGTGAAAATAAAAATCTATACGATTGAGGTTCGCCCCCGCTTTCTGTAAATGGCTGACGGCAGCATCTTGCATGTGTTTATCGTTCACGTTGATGCAAACGCGCTCGC
>DATLYB010000122.1:0-8843 GCA_035575215.1 Chitinophagales bacterium | reverse complement strand
GACCTTCCGGAGCGGTCTGTGATTTGTTTGGAAATTTTAAGGTTTCTCATGCTGTTTTATGTCTCTTTGATTGAGTTTATTCCGCTTTCCCTACTCCCTAAAAATCTTGCACTTCTTAGAAAATGAAGGAATTACAGAACTAAACCACAATTACGATAACCCAAATGAATTATCAGAAGTTCATTAAAGTGTCAAGAAATATCCTTCATTTTTTACCTAACGAAAAACGGGTATAAAGATTATAAGATTTCCAATTTTCCCTCAGACTATTTTCCCACAATCAGGTTTAAATGTGGATTTTGACATAACTCGTTGGCTTTCAATAAAATTGAAGAATACCCTTGCCTTACTAAAAGCCACAAGGTACAAAATAATCCATGAACGGAAATGCAAGAGCCTGAAATGTTTTTTTCTTTAAATTTCATACTCTCAGTCAATAAATGTGAATAAGTCACCTATTGTTTGGTTTGGTGAACATTTATTTTATTCGTTCATTCCAATGCCAATGACTGAACCGGAAGGTGGTTTTTTGCAGAAAGTAAAGAAAAATGACCCGTCTTTTTGTCAAAAAAGCTTTAATCAATTTGAAATTCATTTACATTTGCACAAAATTCTAAAAAATAAAAAATGGCAGACTCTCAGACATCATCAAAAACACCGCTGATAATTCTGTTGATATTATCAGTGGTTCTGAACAGCATTCAGTTTTTTTCATCCCATAAAAAATCTGGAGAAATCAAAAAACTGAGCATACAGGTTGATTCGCTCACCCAGGCAACCGCATCGCTTTCCACGAAAGTAACAGAAACCAGCACAAAACTGGAAGAAACATCCACCGAACTGGATGAATTTAAGGGGTTATCACATGAGTTGGACAGCCTGCTGGATGTGGCTAAAAAAGACATCAAACAGAAAGAAGCCCGCATCAGAGAATTGAAGAAAGACGCGAGTAAGGCAAAAGAACTGGAAGCAGAGGTTGCCGCCCTCAGGCAATTAAAAGAACGCTACATGGAGCAGATTGACTCGCTTATCACAGCTAACAATCTACTGAAGGAAGAGGTAGCCACCGCCCAGGTAAATATCCAACAACTTACCGAAATAGCTCAACAGCAGCAAAAGACTATTGAAAAAGGCTCTATTCTTGGCGCTGATAACGTTACAGCCGTTCCTTACAAGCAAAAAAGCAGCGGAAAATTTGCCACCACAGCTATCGCCTCTAAAACAAAGCGGATTGAAGTTTGCTTTGACCTTCTTGAAAACAAAATTGCACAGCCCGGAGAGAAAACCGTCTATCTCCAAGTTATCTCCCCGGAAGGCGTTACGCTCGGAACGGATGCCACCGGAGCCGGAGAGTTTACCGCAAAGGATGACAACTCTCAAAATCGCTATACTACGATGGCAAAGATTGATTACCAAAACCAGCGCAAAAACTACTGCGTGGGGTGGAACTACGACCTGCCGCTGGCAAAGGGCAGCTACAGCGTAAAAGTATATACCGATGGATATTTCAGCGGAGTGGGCGCTTTCATACTGAAATAGAATCCGCGTTGGTTGATGCACGGTGTAAGAATGTCCGTTGAGGGATGAATCCTGTTAAAGATTCGTCTTCAATTTTTCAATCTGAAAATCTGAAAAGCAATCTTTTTTTTGCGTGCGATGAATAAGGTGATGCGCTTTAGCTATTTTGCTGTAAGCGTTTTCATTATGGTGGGCTACTTATGGCATAAATCAGATGATGCAGTTGTATTTCAGTATTCGCTACGCTATCTGTTTTTTTTAATTGGTCTCTTCCTTGTACTATTTCTGTTCATCCCGTTTCTGCTCAAAAAAGTTATAAATAAGGTTGGAATAAAAAACCTGCTATTCGCTTCTATTCCAAGTTTTTTTATTCTTCTGCTTGTTTATTTCTTCTTCCACTACAAATATTATTGGGAACAAATTCATCCTTTCGACCCCTTTCTCCAAATTAATCCACCGCTGTTTACCATCTCAAAAGAAAAGGAGCCTAATGAATACAGAATATTGACGTTGGGAGGCTCTACAACAGCAAATTTGGATTTACCCGAAGACAAACGGTATCCCGCTCTACTTCAAAAGCTGCTTGCTCTTAAATATCCTCACCTGAAAATAACTGTGATGAATGGCGGGCGCGACTGGTTTACAACAAAACATTCCCTTATTCATTACACAACATACTGCCGGGATTTCAAGCCGGATTTAGTTATTATCATGCACGCTATTAATGATTTGGTACGGTCATTTTCCGCTCAAACAGCCATAGGAGACTACAATGAATTGTATAGCCATTATTACGGACCCTCTATCAATGGCGCCCGCCCGCCCACCTTTGAGAAAATTTTGTGGGGGGAAATACGATTTTGGTTTACGCATACTCCGTTGCTAAACTATTTCTTTGACGTTCACAAGTATGGGCAAATTGGCGAAGGAAGCGATGTTGGTCTCGACAAATTCAAATCCATCCAACCCTTTGAACGCAACTTGCGCGCCTTAGCGGATTACATAAAAAGCGATGGGGCAAAATGTGTGATAGTAAGCCAGCCGTTTCTTTATAAACGGGAAATGACGGTGGAAGAAAAAGACGTTTTGGAATTTGCATTTCATTTTTGCACGGAAAAGAATGGCTCCCATCCGAATCACACTTCCATGCTGGAGGCTATGAATAAATTCAATTCCACCGCGCAGAAGGTCGCCCAATCCTCGAACGTTTTTTTTGTTGATGCAGAAAAAGAAATACCCAAAACGCTGGATTATTTTCGGGACGATGTTCACTATACAATAAAAGGAGCCGCGGTGATGGCTCATGCTATTGCGGAAGCGATAGTCCAATATAAACTGATTGCTCTACCTGATAGTGCTCCTTTCCACCCTCTTTCGCTCCAAGCTTCTTACGGAGATAATCTCTAAGCTCAAGAACAGGCATGAAAGTTTTATTCTTTCACCAACTTCACCACTTTCACCTGCTTGTCCATGCGTACTTCAAGGAAGTAAACGGCAGCGGGTAACAGGCCATCTGTTTTCAGCGTGATGGTATTGTTCCCTATCATCACATTCGCATCATGCCTGATTAATTCTCTGCCGAGCACATCGAGCACACGCATGTTTATCTTTGAATCGTTCAGCGAGTTTACATCAACAATCAATGATTCATTGAATGGAATCGGGTGGGCATGCAGTTCAAATTCGCTGTTCCCCACCTCATCAATCGAAGTGGTGCGTGCATCGCAAGGCGTACCAACAACAGTAAAGTGGATAGTGAATGTGCTGCCTGCTGCTCCTTGTGCAAATGGTGCTGAGTAGGGAGTCGCTTCAAGGGTATAGTCGCCCGGCTGCGGTATCCACGAATGGTAATCTCCACCCGGATTATCGCCCGCCAGCGCATACGGCACAAACTCTTCAATGCGGAATGTGGTTCCGTTCAGCTTGAACTTCACACTGCCTACCGGTGAATGGCAAAGGTCAGCACGGATATTGAACGGGCATAACGCATCCAGGTCAATGGTCATGCCATCGGTGAGCGGACCCACTTCACCGCCAAAATGGTCATGCACGAGGGTCATGCCGGTGATATTGAGATTGCAATTATCAATGGTCACCGCCTGGGAGCGGGTGCACCCATCAGCGTCAGATACCGTTACAGAGTATATACCCGGGCACAAGCTGTCAATGGATTCAGTGGTTGCTCCATTGCTCCATAAAAACGTGTAAGGCGGATTTCCACCCGTTACGGAAGCTGATGCCGAGCCATCGCAGCATTGCAACTGCGGTCCGAAGAGAATCTTCTGCAGTCCGCCAGAATCACGATAGTCAAGCACAAACCTCCGCACCCCGCTGGCATTTACGGTAATCGTTTGAATGGAGCCGTTACCGCCATTCGGAATGTTCACCGTTTTGATGAGATTGTTGCTTGCATCATAAGCCCTTGCTACTGCAGAATTGTTGTTGTCCTTATCAACGAATACGAACGAGATGACCGTCATATCCTGGTCGAAATTGAATGTCATAACACCGCCAGAACCCTGGTCGTTCGGCACGTCAACCAAGCCGTTTGCATTATTATCTGTAACTCTTTCAGGGAAAATGGCGATGTTTCCGGTTGCCGTCTCAAGGTCAGGATCAGGACCAGCCGGGTTCTGGTCAGCATCATAGAGAATCACCTGGTCGGGGAACACGCTGTAAGCATTTCCCGAAATATGGATACCGAACTGTGCATATTGATGTGAGAGGATTGTTCCCGCAGGCAAATCATTGAAATTAAGCTCAGCAAGCTGATTGACGCCAGAACATTCGGGCGACAAATCATCATGTGTAACATTAACAGCAATGTCCTGGAAATCATTAATCGTTGCCGATGTGGCAAACGTGCAGCCATTGGCATCGGTAATTGTAACGTCATAAGTTCCCACACAGAGATTGTCAATGGATGCAGTAGCTGCACCATTACTCCAATTAAAGGTGTAAGGAGCCGTGCCGCCATCAGGCGAAACGGAAGCCTGTCCATCGCAGCAGGTAATGTCACAACCAAGCTGAATTTCAGTGACACCGCCTGAATCATAGCGATGGTCAATTACCAGCCTGCTCACGCCTTGCGCGTTGAGAACAACAGTCTGTATCGAGCCGTTTCCTGCAAACGGAATGGTGACGCTTACAATAACATTGCCTTGCGCATCATAAGCCGTGGCATTTCCGGGAGGAGATTCCTTATCAATGTACTTGAAGGAGATGACGTCTCTTGGCGTGTCGAACGTGTAAATCTGCCACCCGCCTTGTGCGTGGTCATTAGGCGCATCCACCAAGCCGTCATCGTTCAAATCGGCAAGCGATGTCGGGAAAATCGCGATGTTGCCTGCATCCACTTCCAAGTCGGGGTCTTGGGAACCTGTGGTATGCGTATTGAAAACGATAAGCTGGTCAAAGCTTCCGGCACCGAATCCATCGCCCGATATGTGAATGCCAGCGGCAGCATATTGTTCATTAAGCAAGGTACCGTGTGGCAACCCGGCAAAATCAATCACGCAGATGCTTTGATTGGAAACCGGATTATCGCAGATGCAACGGATATTGCGTGTAGAAACTGTTGCAGTTATTGGCTGACCGCCTGTCACCACAGCGTTTCCAATCGCCAGACAACCATCAATATCAGTAACAGTAACTGTGTAAGTACCCGCGCATAACAGGTTGATGCCTGGGTCGGAAGAACCGTTGCTCCATGCAATGGAATAAGGCGGATTTCCACCGGAAGCGTTCACTGTTGCGGAGCCATCGCAGGTGGCATCGCAGCCGGCTTCAATCACATCGAATGAAAGCTGAATGACCGTTATGACCGTCAGTTCGGTTGCAATAATGCTGTCACAGCCGTTAGCTGCCGTTAACGTATCGTAATAGGTTCCGCTCTCGGTCTGGTCTGCTCCGCCAACAAAATAGCTGTGTCCCTGACAAATGGATGCCTGCAGGAACGTTCTTGATGCAGGAAGCACTGTGAGGTTGGTGATGATAATGCTGTCAAGCCCGAAGATGTTGAGGAAGGAATCCACATATGTTCCGGTGGTAATTTGACAAGCTCCGCCTGCAAAAACACAGTTGCCTTCGCAAATGGTAGTGTCTCTAACTTCAAGAGAAGGTTCTGGCTGAATCAGCGTTATTCGTGCTATTGCCTGACAGCCGATAAAGTCAGTTACCGTACATTCATAGTCACCGGCAGTAAGACCGCTAATATCCTGGGTTGTTGCACCCGTACTCCACAAATACGTGTAGTCAGGAACTCCTCCGCTCACTTCCAGGTCAATCGAACCATCGCTTCCCCCGTTGGTACTCACATTAACTCCGCCAAAGTAAACGCTTGGAGTCAATGCTAAAATGATTTCGGAAGGCTCGGTAAGAAGGATGGTATCGCGTGTTATACAACCCAAACTGGTGTCTACTACATTTACTGTATAGTATCCAGCAGGGACATTCGTTGGGTCTTCAATGAGGTATGCATCAGCAATACCGTTATAAGTCCATGCATACCTGAAGGGAGGCTCTCCGCCTGTCACCGTCAGGTCAATAGAACCATCGCTTGCTCCAAAACAGCTCACGTTGAATCCTGAAGGATAAATAAATGCCGTAACGTCAGAGGTGAAGGGTCCTGGCTCGAGTGATAATGTTGCGCTGTTTACTGCCGTGCATCCATTGGCATCAGTAATAGTCACATTGTATGTACCCAATCCCAATCCAATTGCAGAAGAAGCGATTTGTCCGTTCGGGTCGTCCCATTGATACGTGTAGGGAGGTGTGCCACCGGTGGCATTAGCCGTCAGTTGTCCATCGCTGAATCCGTTACAGCTAACATGATAACCTCCCTGACCATAAGTTTTGACTGTAACAGTTGAGCTGACCACATCAGGTTCAGTAATTGTAGCTGATTGGGTTATCGAGCATCCGCTCGAATCGGTAATAACAACGGTGTAGTCGCCAGCCGTCAATCCGGAAATGTCTTGGGTAGTGAACAGTCCACCATTCCATGAGTAGGTATAAGGAGGGAAGCCTCCGTTCACTTCCAGGTCAATGGCTCCATCGGCTGCACCATTGCACGAAATATTAGTTGCAGCCAAAGTTGCTGTAAGCGGATTGATGTCATTGATTGTGAACGGCTGTAATCCTGAAGAACAGCCATTGGTGTCGGTGACTTCTACGAAATAATTTCCTGCACACAGGTTGGCAATAGAGCTGCCTGTTTCATTTTGAATTTGCAGCGAAAAGGCATCAAACCACTTGTATGCCAGCAGCCCGGCACCGCCCGAAGCAGATACGGAAGCCGTACCATTGCAAATACTGGTACAAAGCAGGTCAGTAGTGGCAACGGAAACGGTCATTTGTACCGGCTCATTAAGGAAAATATCGGGCGTAGTGTAAGTACACCCGTTCCGGTCACTAACCTGCACTGCGTATGTTCCGGCACACAGGTCGGTGAGGCTGAAACTTGTCGCTCCGGGTATCGGAGAGCCGTTGGCAAACCATTGATACGAATAAGGCGCTATTCCGCCAAGCGGAGTAGCCTCAATAGTGCCGTTGCATTCACCGAAGCAGAGGTACTGAGTTGTTACGGTAGTGGCGAGTAATGCATTAAAAGAAACTACCGCAAAGGGGAAACTTGCAGAACAGCGTGTGGCATCCGTAATTATCAAGGTATAATTGCCGGCACATAATCCGGTTACAAGGCTTCCGGTTTGTCCTATTGAAACACCGTTGCCATCTAACCATTCAAATGTGTATGGCGAGGTGCCCCCTGTTGGCGCTGCTGACACTATTCCGTCACACGCACCCGGGCAGGTTTCATTCACCACACTCAAATTAGCTTCAAAACGTGCCGGTTCTAAAATATCCACCGTCTGACCCGCAATACATCCAGAAGCATTAGTGACTATCACAGAGTAACTTCCTGCACAAAGAGCACTCACTGCATCACTTTGTGATAATAGATTTCCCTGCGGATCAAACCATGATACTGAACAAGGTGGAGCCGAGCAGCTATAAGTTACTGAAGCACTGCCGTTGCATGTTCCAAAGCAAGATGCATCTATTTTATTGACACTTATGCTTTCCGCTCCAATATTGCTCACCGTTACCGTAATTGTTTTGAAGCAATTGACTGCGAAATTGTCAGTGACGAGCACGGTGTACGAACCGGCACACAAGCCTGTGGCGGTGTTCGCTGTTTGGCTGCCTGCCGTGGGCGGCCACAAAAAGCTGAATGAACCGGAACCACCGTTTACAATAACGGTGGCTATCCCATTACATTGCCCGCATTCTGTATTTGAAACGCTGGAACTTAAACTGATTTCGTCAGGCTGACCTAAGGTGAAATCCGTTGAAAAAGAACAACCGTTGGCATCAATCGCGGTAACGGAATACGTTCCTGCCGCAAGATTATCAAAGGTGCTTCCCGTTGAGCCGTCTGACCACACAATGGTGGGAGGCGGAGTGCCGCCTGATAATGAAAGAACTGCTGAACCGGTATTCGTCCCGTAGCAGCACAGCTCCAGCACGGCTGTTCCGGCAATGGGACAGCCGTTATCAAGCAACGTGACTACCCCTGTAAATTCATCGGGAGAAAAAACAGGGGTGAATTGGTTACTCACGCAGCCGTTGGCATCCGTCACGGTTACGGCATAATTTCCCGGACCAAGATTAGTCAAGTCCTGTGTTGTTGCAAACGGATTGAAGCTTTCCGTCCAGTTATAGCTATATGGGGGTGTTCCTCCGGATACAGAAAGGTCAATGGAGCCATCGCCAAGACCGAAGCAGGTGACGTCACGCTTTACGAAAGAAGAAACTAAGGCAGGAGGTTCAGAAACGGTAAAGTTCAATACTTCGCTGCATCCGGTGCCGTCCGAAACGGTGAGCGAATAATATCCGGCTTCGAGTTGCTGTAAAATGCTTCCGGTTCTGATTCCATTATTCCAGTTAAATAAAACCGGAGGAACAGCCTGCGAATTGTAATTCACGGTTACCGAGCCGTTAAAATAGTCAGCGCAAGAGGCATCGTTGATGGTGCCGATGCTGGCGTTAAGGTTGTAACTCGTGGAAGAATACACAATCCAGATGGTAGCGTTGGACACATCGCAGCATGTCCAAGGAGGACACGAGCATTGATTATACTCGCTGCAAACGTGCACACAGCAGGGGTCATAAGCCAGCGGTGCGCAATCAATCGGGCAGCACCATGCAGTGGCATTTCCGCAGGGAGCTGTAATATTTGACAACTGATATTCCCGCTCCTCCCAGTAGCAGCATTCACCATAATATATTTGTGAGTTGCCGGTGAAGAAATATCCGGAAGGAGG
>DATLYB010000121.1:0-18494 GCA_035575215.1 Chitinophagales bacterium | reverse complement strand
TCTGTAATAATTATCGTGAACAGAAATTGTTTTGGGATATGGATCGAAATTGGGGTCTTTGTGTGGCTTTTTCACCATCTTATAGCTCATAATTGCCGTACCGATGGTTTTATTGTTAATGATCCGGTTGTTAAAAACCTCCACATTATCGGTGGCTAAAATCATGACTCCCGTTCCGGGCGGCACCTCATGTACAATATTGCCTTCGGGAGCGAAGTTACGGTAGTTGTTCCGCCAAACAGTATTGTCAAACACGCGCACCGTGTGCCCGCTCTGCGTCAGCTCCGGCATGTCAAAAATCAAAATACCGCCCGTATTATGGTGAGCGTAGTTGTGGTAAACATCCGCCCGGATGCAATTTTCGACTTCTATGCCCGCCACGTTATGATATGCTTCGCAATTGCGGATAACCACATCGCGTGATTGTCCCACGTAAATCCCTGCATCGGAAGCGCCAACGGCAATGCACGATTCAATCATCACGCTGTCGCAATCAACAGGATAAAATCCGTAGGAGCCGTTGGTTTCCTTAGGCTTGCCTGTCCACTCTGCACGCAGATTTTTGAAAAGGAGTCGTTTTGTTTTCTGCACTTTGATGCAGTCGCCTTTGGTGTCCTGAATGGTGAAATCTTCCAGCGTGATGTTTTCACAGTTGGTGATTTTAATTCCTTCAGCACCTTCCTGCTGTTCTTTGAATGAAAGAACCGTCTTATCTCTGCCGGCACCTTTAATCACCATCTTTTTTCTTGCATCCAACGTCAGGCTGGAGTTAAACCGGAAATGCCCTTCCCCAATGCGAATCGTATCGCCATCCTGAGCCAGAATGAGACGGGTTTGCAATTCTTTTTCAATGTACTCATAATTCACGCTGCGCAAGCAGCCTGAAAGCAGGGCAATGGGAAAAAGCAAAAAGTATTTTTTCAACTGAATGATTTTTAGAGCGTGCAATGATATGCAAAATCACGAAGAAAGAAGAGAAAGGAAAGAAAACGGTTCATTCAGCATTTATCGCATCCTTATGTTGTTAAAAACCCGGCTTCAATCTGTAATCGCAAGTTTTGCTGTTGACAACTCCTGCCTGTCCTCTTTGATTGATACCGATGTGAATGTTTATTTGTTTTTTAAAAAAAAGGTTCTAAATTAGTCGCACTGTTTCGTTCTTTATTCCATTTAAATAAACGCGCTATGGCGCAAACAATAAGCCCATACCGCAAGTATCGTTTGGAAAACTCAACATACGAAAATTGAGGACCCAGCTCGGGGAAGCAAGAGCGGGCTTCACTCCGGAACCGTAATTCCGGATTTCACCACGGTGACAAGAAGATACTCGACCTTCTCCGGCCTCCTTAACCATAATTTAAAGGGGTTTTCTTTAAACCCATACTTGCGCGGTATGGGTTTTTTGTTTCAGCGAATACACTATGGCGGAAGCCGGCATGAAGCGGAGGTTTTTCTGAATAAAAATTATTTCAAACAATTTTCTTCAATCGCTTTATTCACCACAAAGGTGTCGTAATAGCCATACTCCCTTGCCTTCAGCAAATCGGAGCATCCGAATTCTTTTTCACCTTTCTTGCAATTCAGCAAACCTCGTTCAAACAAGGCCTCCGCGCTGAAAGGATTCACCTGCAATGCTGAATTCAGCAGGTAGAAGGCCTGGTCTGTGTTCCCTTTCTTTTTCTGATTCATCGCTCTTTCAACCAGCGGCTTGGAGCCTTTCATCCGCTTCGACTGCCATTTAATAACATATTCACTTCGTCTTCCGGGGAAAAATTTTATCTCTTCTTTTTTCAATCCGTCAGGAAACCAGAATATCCACACGCCATCCCGCCTGCCGTGAACGTATTTTCCTTCGGCAAACTTTTGCCCGTTTTCATAGTACCAGACAAAATAGCCGTCCTGAATCTCCGGCTTTAACGAAAGATACTTACCTTCCATTTGCAACTTGCCGGAGATATAGTAATCGCGCACCCAAAAATTATTTCCTTTTTTTTCGGTAAGGCGATAATAGGCAGCGCTGTCGCGGGTGGTTTCTTTCCAATAGTGATTGAAATAGAGAATGGAATCAGTTTGAGCAAAAAGGCATCCGGACAGAATAAACAAACAAAGAGATAGGAGAGGGAATAAACGGCAGAAACATGCGTCAATCTGATTCGAAGGTAAAGCCGAAACGCCCTGTAATTGAAGTTTCCGACCTACTACCCGATAAGTTCTAAAAGTGCAGGATTCAAAAAGCTTCGGTAACTTTCGCAAATAAAATTTTTTTGTGAAAAAAATAATTCCTGCGGTTATCATCATTCTGCTTATTCCGGTTTTTGCATTATGCTATGTGATTTATCTCCGCTCCAGCACCATCATTTCCAAACAGGAAGCAAAAGAAAAATTAAGCCTTCCCGAATCCAAATTTCTGACGTGGCGGGGTGGCGATGTTCATTATGCGGATGAAGGCAGCGGATTTCCGGTTGTAATGATTCACGGCTTGGGCGGCTCGCTGCGCAATTTCGGAAAGATTGCCGAACTGCTGAAAGACGACTACCGCTGCATCCGCGTTGACCTTCCCGGTTTCGGGCTGTCAGACATGCCGCCAATGACGCAGCAAATCCCCGACTACGGCAGAATGTACCGGGAGTTCTTCAGGTTCTTTCTTGACACGCTGCACCTCGATTCATTCTATGTAATGGGCAACTCGATGGGTGGATGGATGGCGTGGGAAATTGCAGCCCGCTACCCTGAAAGAGTAAAAAAGCTTGTTCTTCTGTGCAGTGCCGGTTACGACATGGAAAAGATTGCACGCAGGGTTTCGCGGGGAATGAACGTTGACTTGATGGAGAAGATTTCGGAAAGAGGAATTCCCCGCTACGTGACGGAAAATAATGTCGAGCGGTGCTTTGCCGTTGACACTCGCATCAGTCCCGAAGAAGTGGATGCAGCATGGATGCTGAACAACAGAGAAGGAAACATTCATTGGCTCTTCGAACTCATCCGCCACCGCAGGCAGGCTGACACCACGCTGCTGACGAAAATTTCATGCCCAACGCTCATTGTTTGGGGAAAGCAGGATGAAATAATTTCCGTTGAATATGCCTATCGCTTCCAACGCGATATTCCACATAACAAACTCATCATTTATGAAGATTGCGGGCATGTCCCGATGATTGAAAAGGCAGAACAGTTGGAAAGGGATTTTCTTGAATTTGCCCGCAAGCCTAACACGGTGAGGAGCGATTCGTGAAATAAGAGGGCTGCGAATTTTCCAACATTTCAAATAAACTCAGCCACCAATGAAATACTTCCTCCGCATTTTAACGACTTTGTTTTTTAAAAAGATTTCCCTATCTTTTTAGTATCAAAAATCTCTGAGTCATGGCTGCAACCACTTCCATTCCGGCATCGGTTCAGAAAGAACTGATACCTTATCTGCATTTCCCGAAAGATGATGTGCTGCATTCCGATAAAGAGCGGAGGGAACGCCTTGAAAAACTCGACAAAGCCACCGTCATCGGCAACCTTGACCACACCAAAGTCGCCATTATTTTTGAAGACGTTCACGGATTGAAGCGCGTGGAAACCACCATCTGGGCGACAACCGAAGAGAATATCGTCCTGAAACAAGGCGCGGTGATTCCCATTCACCGCATTCATGATGTCGAGTTTGTGTGAGGAAAGTCCACCATACACACAACAGCCACACAATCAATAAGCCTTTTCGCTCATTTTCAGGTTTTTTCCTGTTGACGATGGAAGGCTGACCTTCTATCCTAACACATGTCTTTTCACCGCCCTGGTAATAAACCTCACTTTCTCGCCAAGCGGAAACCGGCTCAGGCTGGTCTTTACCACACCTTTGGTGAGCATGGTCTTTTTGCTGTAATCAATATTCACGTCAACCAGCACGGGCTTCCCTTCGCCTGAAATTTTCAGCGCTTCGGCAATTCCCTTTTCAATCTCGTGGTCATTTTTCATGGAGATGAAATGAACCCCTGTTGCAAGTGCAACGCCTTCCACATTCAGCTTACCGAGCACCGTGCACGTCTTGCGATTGAGCGGCACGGACTGAAACTGCGAAATCTGACCCAGCTCTCCGTCATGAAATACAAAAATCATCGGAGCGATGTTGTAGGTCGCTGCCGTAATCAGTTCCAAGCCGGTCATCAGAAATGCTCCATCCCCCACAATTGCCACCACCTGCTTGTCGGGATTGCTCAGCTTGGCAGAGATGGATGCCGGCACACAATAGCCCATGCTGTTGAAGTCGGTGGGTGAGATAATATGACGCGGAGTGTAAACCGGAAAAAGCTCAGCGGCAAGGAAGGTGTGATTGCCGTCATCCAGCACCATGATGCAATCCTCTCTGGTCTGCTCCCGCAATGATTTAAAGAAATATCCGGGAGAAACGATATCATCCTTCTTCCCGCCCAGCCAGGTATTGAAATATTCATCGTTATCTTTTTTCAGTCGCTCGCTCAGAGCAACATAGTTTCTCGGTGATTTATAGTCGCGCGAATTCAGCTCAGCGGCAATCGCGCTCAGCACTTCGCGCGCATCGCCATGAATCGCCACGGTGGTCTTGTAGTTCTTGTCGAACACCTCCGCGTTGATGTCCACATGAATCAGTGTTTCGGGAATCTTCATCCCATAGCTGCCCGTTGCCAGTTCTGAAAAGCGGCATCCCACTGCCAGCAGTGCATCGCAATGAGCAAATGCTTTCTGCGCTGAAGGTTTTGCCGAAGGTCCGAATCCAACGCATGTGTAGAGGGGATGATTCGCTGGGAATGCACTCTTGCCTTGCAGCGTGGTCGCCACGGGCGCCACCAGCTTGTCGGCAATTTTTGCGGTGTAATCGGCAGCATCTACCGCGCCCCACCCCACATAAATCCCCGGATTCTTCGCGGCAGTGAGGATATCCACCGCCTTCTTCACTTTTTCCAAATTCACTTTCGGGTTGGAAAAAGTTCTCTTATACTCCGGCATCCCTGACACTTCTCCTTCAAACAACTGCAGCTCCACTGGCAGTTCGATAAACACCGGTCCTGGTTCACCGGAAATGGCGAGGTCATACGCCTTGTAAATCATCGGGATGATGTCGTCATGCTTTTCGGGACGGAAGTAGCCCTTCGTCACTGCTGCCGTCAGCTTCTGCTGGTCAATCTGATGCAATTGATAGTGCCTGCCCGTGTCCCTGCGCGTGCCGCCAGTAATTATCAACATGGGAATGCCATCGAGGAATGCCTCCCCGATGCCGCTCATCGCGTGGGTGGTTCCCGCAGCAGGCACCAGCGCGCACACGCCTATGGTGTCTGACGTGCGCGACACCGCATCTGCCATGAATGACGCACAGCCCTCATGCGTCACAAGCACCGGCTTGATTTGCTCCGACTTGTTCAACTCGTCATACAACTCCGTATTATGCACTCCCGGAATGCCGAAGGTATATCTCACCCCGATTTGCTCCAGCGCATACACAGCCAAAGCTGAGCCCTGTTTTTTCATGATTTTTAATTTTGAGGATAAAGTTAGAGGTATTTTTAAAGTTTACATCTTTTTCCCGGAGATAGATTTCGCAGCGAGTCTTCCGGTCAGCACGCATCCGCCCAAAAAGGTCCCTTCCAGGGAGCCGATGCCGTGCATACCGCCTCCGCCAAAGCCTGCACATTCGCCCACGGCATACAAGCCCTCAATGGGTTCCTGTTTTCCGTTGACAGGCTTGGTGAGCACGCGCCCCTCTAAATCGGTCTGAATGCCGCCAATGGTTTTGCGGGAGAGGATAAATTCGCGAATGGCAATCAGCGGCAGGGCGCTCTTGTCGAAAATCTTCTGGAATTTGCAGGTGCGCACCCGGTCACCGCGGTATTGGCGGGCATGGGCAATCCGCCTAAGCTGCTCGTCATTATGAAACTTCGGACCGCGGTCAATGTTCGCATCGTAATTCTGAATCGCTTCGCGCATCAGGCGCACATCCACATCCCCGGTGCCGGTGAGGGCATTCATCTTGTCGGCTAACTCCTCAATCGAGTTGGCTGTTACAAAATCAACGCAGCTGTCGAGCATGTCATGCACGAGCTTGCGGTTGCCGCGCACAACCGTCCACAGAAATTTAAGCCAGTTTTTGTCGCGAATCGCCTCGTTGGATTCCGCTCCCGAAATCGCAAACTCCTTGTAGGCGATTTTCCTGTTCAGCACCTGCCACGAATACTTTTTCTTTTGCTTGCAGATTTGCTCCACGCAAAACCGCGTGTCGAAAGAAGTTACCAGCGGTATGGGGCCGATGCGCTCGCCCTTGTAATTCAGCCACAGCGCTGACTTGCACGGCACAAGACTCAGCCCGTGCCCTTCCCTGCGCGGGCGCGGATGATGCACGCCTGCCGCATAGTGCCACGACCAATCAAGATGCGTGACATGGGCGTTGTGCCGTTCAGCGATGTCATGCAAATCTCCGAGAGCGTATTGGTGAGAGCCGTTCAGAATCACTTCAGGCGGTGTGCCCCAGGGCTTGTACCACTGTTTTTTAACGCGCTCGATATTGCCTCCCATGCCGCCCGCAGCGATTACTACTACGTCCGCGTCTACCCGGAACGGCTCATTGGTTTGTTCATTCACTCCCGTAAGCCCTGATGCTTTTTGATTCGTAAAGGATATATCCGTCACTTTGTGACGGAAAAGCATTTCCATGTTTCCGCGCCTGGCATGATTCTCCAGATGACGAATCATCACAGTGGCAAGCTCGTAGCCGGTACCCCACACCATGTGAAAGCGCGGCACGGAATTTCCCGGTTTGAACAATCCGCGCTCCACCCAATGCACCACCGGAAAGTAACTGATGCCATGTCTGCGCAGCCACCAAAAGACTTCGCTCGTGCAGAGGTTTACGTATTGCTCAGCATGTTTTTTGGGCCACACATCCTCTTCAGAGAACTCCGCGACCGAAAGCCAGTCACGCAGCGCAAGGTCAACGCTGTCTTTGATTCCGTTTCTGCGCTGGTAGGGCGTATCAACAAAAAACATCCCGCCAAACGATTCCTTTGCGAGCCCACCGAAGTTTTCTTTCGTATCGCGGTCAACAATGAGCACTTTCTTGCCGTAATTCAGCAGCTCATACGCAGTGACAATTCCGGCAATGCCGCCACCGGCAATCACGACATCAGTTTTGTAAATTTTGTCCGGCATGACGGATGGCTAAAATAGCAAAGAGCTGATTCTTTCAACATAACTTTAACTTCAAACTTCAAATTCAAACTTTGTCGCCTGCCGATTGGTTGCATTCCGGTTTTTTCTTTCCTTATAAGCAATTCAAAATTTTCTACCGGCAGCACCGCACAAAAAATGATTGTATTTTACTGCTGCACGGATTTCCCACCTCATCCTGGGATTGGCGGAAAGTGTGGGATGATTTTGCAAAATACTACCGCGTTGTTGCCCCGGATTTTTTAGGCTTGGGGTTTTCAGACAAGCCGCTTCATTACAGGTATTCCATTTTCGACCAGGCTGACATGATTGAGTATCTTATCTCCGAAGTCGGCAGTATAAAGTTTCACATCCTTGCACATGATTATGGCGCAACGGTAGCACAGGAATTAGTCGCACGTTACCATGCGAAAAACAAGAATGGAGAGCCTTATTTTAAGATTCAATCCGTCTGCTTTTTGAATGGCGGATTATTCCCCGAAGCATACAAGCCATTGCCCGTTCAGAAATTATTGAGCGGGATGCTCGGAAATTTCTCTGCGCTTTTCATGAATCAATTCACATTTGAAAGAAGCTTCAATAAAATTTTCGGACCCCAAACAAGAGCCGGCAAGCAGGAACTCACTTATTACTGGCATATCGTCAACTACAACCATGGCAAGCGAGCGATTCCGCGGGTGATTCAATACATGCATGAGCGAAAACAATTTCACGAACGCTGGACGGCAGCCTTGCAGAAAACTGATATTCCCTTGCGACTCATCAACGGGCCGGAAGACCCGATTTCGGGAACCAGCATGGTGAACACATACCGGGAATTGATTCCGAATCCCGATGTGGTGCTGCTGGAAGGGATAGGACATTATCCGCACATTGAGTCACCTGCTCGGGTGACGGAGGCGTACTTTAATTTTTTGGGGTTGCAGGCTGAAATTTGATATTGCCGTTTGAAGTTTGAAGCTGTCAGCCGGGTGAAAATAATTCCAGGCTAGTCACTTAACTTCCTGCACAAAGGGGCTCACTTTCGCGATATCCTCAGGCAAGCCAATCACTATCAGCACATCATCCGCCACCAGCACCGTTGCAGCGGTGGGATTGTGGATGTATTCCCGCTCGCGCTGGATGCCAATCACCGTCACACCGTATTTCTTCCGCAACATGATTTCCTCCAACGAGCGTCCCACCCACTTTGAATCTTCCGGGATTTTCAGCTTCGCCACATTTAACACTGACAAAAAAGGGATGTCCTGTCCATCCCTTCCTCCTGAAGCCAGCCTGCGCAGCATTTCATAGTTCTCTTTCCGGATATCATCCACGAATTTTTCAATGTCGCTGTCGGGTACCAGATAGTATTTCATCACGCGAATAAAAATCTCAATGGAAGTTTCAAACTCTTCCGGAATCACTTCATCCGCTCCGAGCTTGCGCAGCACGTCAATCTCATGCATGAAACGCGTTCTCACAATCAGCCGCACCTTCGGATTCAGAGAACGGATGGCGAATACAATCATTTCCGTTGCTATCGGGTCGTGGATGGCAACCACCGCAATCCGTGCCTGCTGAATGTTGGCGCGCATCAGCACATCTTGGCTGGATGCATCGCCATAGATGAAGCACTCCCGCTTCAGTTTTTCCTTCCGGTAAGTGTCGGGGTTAAAATCAATGATGACGTAGGGAATATCGGCAGCCTTGGCTGCCCTTGCCACGTTTCTGCCATTCATGCCGTAGCCTATAATCACCAGATGGTCGCTGAGATGGACGCCCTGCGAATGGAAACTGTTTTTTGCCCCTTTGCTTTCTTCAGCTACGGAAGCTGCTGAAAATTTTGCCGCAACTTTCGGAGCTGACTGAATGATAAAGGGCGACAATCCCATCGAGATGACCGACACCGAAAGAAACAACTGGTAAAGATGCTCGCTCAGCAATCCGCTTCCCTGCCCTGCCAGAACAAATGCAAATTCCCCCACCTGGCAAAGTGCCAGCGCGGTAATCCATACCGAACGCTTAGGTAGTTTCAGCAGCAATCCCACCAGCAGCACGATAAGAATTTTTACGAGCATCACCGATGCCGACATACTCAGCACTTCAAGGGGATGGTTCAGCAAAAAGCCGATGTTGAGCAGCATGCCCACTGAAATAAAAAAGATGCTGGTAAAAATTTTTTTCAGCGGAAGGATATTTGTCATCGCCTCAAAGCTGAATTCCGATTCAGAAATCACCATTCCGGCAAGAAACGCGCCCAGCGCCAGAGATAGCCCCACCTTGTAAGTAATAAATGCCGTTACGAAACACACCACAATGATGAACAGCAGGAAGAGCTCGCGGTTACGCGTGTGCACCACTTTGCTGATGAGTCGGGGAATAAACCTTCGGGAGGCAAGAATCACCACCGTCACCACAATAACGCCTCCAAGCAAATCAAGGAAATCATGGGCTAAAAATTTTTTCCCTGACAACCATGGAAGCACGAGCATAAGCGGAACGATAGCAATATCCTGGAAGATTAAAATCGAAATCGAAACTTTGCCGTGAAAGGATTCCAGCTGGTTGCTGTCTTGAAACAGCTGCAGCACAATGGCGGTGCTGCTGAGGCAAAACAGAAATCCGATAAACAGGGCTTGATTCCAGGGGTTGCCAAGCAACAGGGAGATGCCAAAAAATGCAAGGATGGTGAGCGCCATCTGAAACGTGCCGCCCAGTAATACATAGCGTTGAGAACTAATCAGCTTTTCGAGTGAAAATTCGATGCCGATGGTGAACAGCAGCAGCAGCACGCCCACGTGTGCAATATTTTCAACCTGGAGGGGTGATCCGACAAGCCCCAACCCGTGAGGACCTGCTACCATTCCCGCCACCAGAAAAGCCACGATGGGGGGAATGTTCATGCGCAGGCAGAAATAGAGCACTATTGCTGCGATGGCAAGCACCACCGTTATATCGAGCATGAAACTCATTCAGGAAAGCGTAATCTATAAGCAAAGAAAACAAAGTAAGGGGAAACGGCTCGTGGTTTATTGCTTGTTGTGCTTGAGTTAAAGGCTGTCCGAAGTGATGCGGCAGCAATACCTCAAGCTCCTACGGTTTCGTGTTTTTCAATAAACTCTTCAGCTTTTTTCACCATCTCTTCTGAGCCGATGAAGATGGGTGTGCGCTGGTGAAGCTCGGTGGGCTCCAGCTCGAGGATTCGTTTGTGCCCATCGGTTGCTCTTCCGCCTGCCTGCTCGACAATAAATGCCATCGGGTTGCATTCATACAACAGGCGGAGCTTTCCCTTCGGTGCATCATCAGTTGCGGGATAAATGAATATGCCTCCCTTAATAAGATTGCGGTGCAAGTCAGCCACCATCGAGCCGATATATCGCAATGAATAAGGCTTGGGGTTTTCTTTATTCATCCCCATGCAGTAATCAACATACGCTTTTACGCCTTCTGAAAATTTGGCGTAGCTGCCCTGATTGATGGAATAAATGCTTCCGGTTTTGGGAATTTTGATGTCGGCATGGGAGAGGCAGAACTCTCCGATTGACGGGTCGAGGGTGAATCCGTTCACGCCATACCCTGTTGTGTAAACCAGCATCGTGGATGAGCCATAGATAATGTATCCCGCACCCATCAGGTTGATGCCCGGCTGCAGAAAATCTTTTTCGGAACATACGGCTTCCATATTGGCTCTGCGATAAATGGCAAAGATGGTTCCGATGGACACGTTTACGTCAATATTGGAAGAGCCGTCAAGCGGGTCAATGCACACCACGTATTTCGCCTTGGTGTGCCCGTCAATGATGATGATGTTTTTGTCTTCTTCCGATGCGATGCCTGCGCACAAGCCGCTGGTGGAAAGAGACGAGATGAATTCTTTGTTGGCAAATTCATCCAGTTTCATCACGTCTTCGCCCTGAATGTTGGTTCTGCCGAGCGTTCCGAGGATGTCAACCAGTCCGGCTGCATTTACTTCGCGGTTCACAATTTTTGCCGCCACCCCGATATTGCGGAGAATGGCTGACAAATCGCCCGTGGCGCGCGGAAACTCTTTTTGCTTGTTGACGATGTATTCGTCAAGAACGATGACCTTTTTCTCACCCATGATGCAGATTTTTTAGGATAGCTGTCAGATTTTTCATCGCGTAATGTCGCATCGCTAACATTTAACGGACCTTTCTTTCAAGACAAAAATACTCAATTATCTTTGCGGACGCTTTAAAAAATGTATGTAAATACTGAAGACAGCGATGAGAAACACAAGAGGAAATAGCCAACCAGCCCGGATACGAGAGGCAAGGAAAACCGACATGCCCGCGGTTTTAGGATTAATCCGGGAACTGGCATTATTCGAAAAAGCGCCTGATGCAGTGATTGTTAGTGTGAAAGATTTGGTTCGCGATGGGTTTGGAAGAAAACCCTTGTTCAAGGCATTTGTAGCTGAAAATGAAAAAGGGATTGTTGGGATGGCCCTTCTCTACACGGGGTATTCAACCTGGAAAGGGAAGCTGGTTTATCTGGATGACTTGATTGTGAAGGCATCTGAGCGTAACAAGGGAATAGGCAAACTGCTGATGGATGAAGTGATTCACTATGCCTCGAAGGAAAAAGCGCGAGTGCTGAAATGGCAGGTGCTGCGGTGGAATAAAGATGCCATCCGCTTTTACAAGCGTTACGGCAATATTGTGTTTGATGATGAGTGGGTGGATTGCAAAATGTATAAGCCACTCCCGCTTTCTCAAAGGAGAGGGAGAAAAAATATCATGTATCAAATCTCATATCTCAAGTCTGATAGACAATGAAAGTTTTCAAGTTTGGCGGAGCCTCTGTCAAAGATGCCCCTTCGATGGTGAATGTCGGAAATATCATCCGCAGGCATCAGCATCTGCAGCTCGTGGTGGTGATTTCAGCACTTGGCAAAACTACCAATGCGCTGGAAGAAGTAGCGCATGCATTTTTCAAAAATGACATTGAATCCGCGCACAAAAAAATTGAAGCCCTGGAAAAACAGCACAATGAAATTGCTCAGGAGCTGATAAAAGACAACCATCATCCGGTTTTTTCCGAGCTGAAAAAATTGTTCATCCAGCTGCGCCAGACTCTCGATTTCTACCACCGCGACAATTTTGATTTTCTCTACGACCAGGTAGTGGCAACGGGCGAATTATTCTCCACCCGCATCATGGCTGCTCATTGCCAAAATACAGGCATCCATGCCGTATGGCTGGATGCCCGGACGGTTATTAAAACCGATACGAACTACCGCGAACCGAAAATCAACTGGGAGGAAACCCATGAGAGAATCAGGGATACCGTGGTGCCGCTGCTGAAAGATAAAATCGTCATCACGCAGGGTTTCATCGGCAGCACTTCCAATAATTACACGACCACGCTCGGACGGGAAGGCTCCGACTTCACGGCAGCCATTTTCTCCAACATCCTCGAAGCCGAGGAGCAGGTGATTTGGAAAGACGTGCCCGGAGTGCTGAATGCCAACCCTTCTCTATTCCCTGACGCTGTAAAAATTGACAAACTCCCTTATGAAGAAGCCGTGGAAATGACCTACTATGGAGCGCAGGTGATTCATCCCAAAACCATCAAGCCGCTGCAGAATAAAAATATTCCGCTGCATGTACGCTCATTCATTGAAAGTGAAAAAGACGGCACTCTCATTCATAATATTCCGCTGCCGAAAGATATCCCGCCCATCATCGTGATTAAGAAAAACCAGGTGCTTCTTTCATTTTCCACTAAAGATTTTTCATTCATGGCGGAAGACAACCTTGGACAAATCATCGAGGAATTTGCCAAGCTGCGCATCAAAACCAACGTGATGCAAAATGCCGCTATCAGCATGTCCGTAGTGATTGATTTAAATGAAGGAAAACTGAACGAACTGGTTAACTTCCTTGAGCCGCATTTCAACGTTTCTGTAGAAAAAAATGTGGAAGTGCTTACCATTCGCCATTACAATGATGCTATCGTGGGTGAACTTACAAACGGAAAGGATATAGTGATTACTCAGAAGACAAAAGATACCGTACAGTTTGTGTGCAAGCAGCCATTACCTAATCACCGTTACATTCCCTTTTAGAAAAGCAGTTTGCCCGTTGCTGCAGCCGGCTTTGAGGTGATAGACGTAAACCCCGTCAGCCACTTTCCGACCGTTCAGGGTTCCGTCCCAGCCTTCGCTGATGTCAGTGGATGAATAAACTTGATTGCCCCACCGGTCGAAGATTTTGAAATGATGCAGTTCAACCGGATGTAACGAGCGAACCAGCAATTTGTCATTCACTTCGTCACCGTTGGGGGTAAATGCATTGGGAACATACACGCCATCGCGGCATCCGCCAATAACGCGGAAGGCAACCGTGTCAGTTGCAGAACATCCGTTTTCATCCACCACACGCACGGTGAAAATCTGTGAGCCGTCAGCCACCCAGTTGGGTGAAGAACAATCACTGCAGTCCAATTTATCCGCTGGCGACCAGGAGTACGAGTCAATCATGGAATATGAAAATGCGGAGAGCGAAACTGTTTCCCCGGTGTAAACAATGCGGTCGAAACCTGCATTTACATCGGGCGACTCATGCATCTGCAAGGAATAGGATGAAGTATCCGCCTCACAGGTCTGGCTGCTGACAATCACGGAAATTTCCATGTCGTCATGGGGAGTAATCTCTTGCGATGCTGCATTGGAATCTTCAAACAAGCCGGCTGGCAGCCATTGTATGTAGTAGCCATTTTCACTTGCCTTATTCACCATTGCCTCCAAACGAACGCTTTCACCCTCACACACGTCATCTCCAAGCAAATCAGCATCCACCTTGTTAAGCACATTCACGCGAACTGAATCTGCATTTTTGCATCCGTAAGAATTAGAAGCCGAAACAACATACGTGATTGAATTTTCCGGAGCAGCCGCAGGGTTCAGCTTTCCGGCATCATCCAAAAAAGCTGATGGAAACCAATGAACACCATCCGCAGAAGAAGTATCTGTGAAGAGAATCACCGTTTCTCCCTTGCAAATGGTGACATCGGGCATCGCACTTACCTTTGGAATTTCCCGCACAAATACAGACACCGAATCATGATATACGCATCCGTAAGTATCAGTAGCGGCTATTGAATAATGAGTCGTGTTTACAGGGGATGCAACGGGATTTTCACAGACATCGCAGCTTAATCCGGTTGGCGGTGACCATCGGTAAATCTCTCCGCCCGTAATATTTAAATCAAGTTGTTCGCCCTTGCAGATTTCTCCCGAAGGACTCACTTTCATTTCTGTTTTCGGATAGAGATTCACACGCACCGAATCCATCGCTTTGCACCCGAATTGATTCCATGCATTTACAAAATAGACTGTTGAAACTTCCGGGCTTGCAATCACCGTGTTTGATGTCGTGCTGCTTAAATCATGAGCAGGTGACCATTCATATCGTGTACCACCGCTGGCTGTCAGCGTTGCGGAACCATTCGGGCAAATCATGACATCGGGCGAAACCTGCAGGTCAGGCAACGGATTTACGGTGACCGCTACAGTCGCATAATTCAGGCAGCCATTGGCTGAAATTCCAATCACATTATATTGAATGGTTGACGCAGGTGCTGCCACCGGATTCGCAATGTTGGGATTATTCAGATAAGCCGCGGGGAGCCATGCGTAAGAATCAGCCCCTGCTGCGGATAGCATTAAACTGTCGCCCATGCAAATGCCGGTGTCATTGGTTGCAACGATGTCCGGCTGAGGATAGACGATGACAGTAGAACCGGCAGAGGCAATGCATCCAAGCGAGTTAGTTACGGTGAGTGTGACGTTGAAAGCCCCGTCATTGAAATACGCATGAACAGCACTCTGATTGGCGGTCAGATAACCATCGCCAAAATTCCAGAGCCTGTTTGCCTCGGGATAATCGGAACTATAGCTGGCGGAGAAGAAAACCGACTGCCCCTCACACACGTCATCGTCAGACAAACTCATTGCCACCTCCACACGGCTCACATCCACGTGAATCGTATCATAGCCTGTGCAGCCGTTGATGTCAGTCACTCTGACAATATAATTAATATCGTTAGATGGCGATGCTTGGGGATTGCCGCAATTGCTGCATGACAAGAAAGCTGAAGGCGTCCATTGATATTGAATACCACCGGTGAGATGGAACTGAATCACATCACCGCTGCAGATGAAGCGGTCTTGTGTGCCGTTAATCACAGGCAGCACGGTCAGTTTGGTTTCTACGATGCTGTCGCAGCCGTGAATGGTGCTGAACCAATCATAATACGTTCCGGACGAACGGTAAACGGAATTCCCAACCATCAGACTGTCGCCCTTGCAAATGGAAACAACCACGGTTGTAAAACGGTTGGGACGGACGGTAAGGCGAGTTGTCACAATGCTGTCACATCCATTAATGGCAGTCAGCGTGTCGTAATAGGTTCCTGATAAAAAATAACTGCTGCTGCCCACCACGAAGCGCTCTCCCTGGCAGATTTCAGCAGTAACGCTTGAAGATGAATTTGGTAAAATCTGCAGATGCGTTTCGATGATACTGTCGCAGCCGTTGTCAGCCGTTAGCGTGTCAAAATATATCCCGGTTGAATCATATCCCGACCAACCGACTGAAATGAATTCTCCGCTGCAGAGCACCGTATCAATCAATGTATGCGAATGATTCAAAACGGTGATGGAACTAACCACCACGCTGTCGCAACCTGAAGCGGAAACAAGCGTGTCGTAATATGTGCCGGAGATTGTGTAAACAGAAGTCCCGACCACTACACTATCACCCTGGCAAATTCTGAAATCAAATGGTCCATACACTGCCGGAATCACCAGCAAATTCAGGTTCACGATGCTGTCACAGCCGGTGGCGGAGGGTAGTGTGTCAGAATAATTTCCGCTTGCCGAATAGCTTTTGTTTCCAAACAAGAATGCTTTTCCTTCGCAAATGGCTGCGTCAATCACCGTGACGGCAACCGGAAGCACCTGCAGATTTGTTTGGACCACACTGTCGCAACCATTGGATGAAACCAGCGTGTCGTAATACATTCCGCTTGCAGAGTAAACGGAGTTACCCACCGAAAAAATTTCTCCCGAACAAATCGCAGTGTCAATTATCCTGTTTGTATGCGGAAGCACCAGCAAGTTTGTTTGAATCACGCTGTCGCAGCCGTTGCCGGCTGTCAGCGTATCAAAATATATTCCGCTGGAATCATACACTGACCATCCGACCGAGACATATTCCCCGCTGCAAATAATGGTGTCAATGGCAGTTTGAGAATGACTTAAAACCCGGATGGAGCTAATCACGATGCTGTCGCAGCCGAGAGCCGAGATGAACGTGTCATAATAAGTACCCGTGTTTTTATACACCGAGTTATTTATCACTACATTGTCGCCATCGCAAATGGTGAAATGGAACGGACCGTATGACAGAGGAAGTACGCTCAGATTGGTCACCACGATGCTGTCACAGCCGTTAGTTGCGACCAGTGTATCATAATACGTTCCGGTGGAATTATAATTGGATGCTCCTGAAACAAACACTTCTCCAAAGCAAATGGCAGTATCAATTATTGTAACCGGAACGGGCAGCACCGTCAAATCAGTTTGAACCACGCTGTCGCATCCATTCGCAGAAACGAGTGTGTCATAATAGGTACCGCTTGAGGAGTAATCTGATGTTCCCACCGAAAAAATTTCTCCTGAACAAATTACGGGTTCAACCAGCGTGAAGCGTGTGGGCAGCACCGTGAGTTTTAAATGGACGATGCTGTCGCAGCCGTAAGAAGTAAGCAACGAGTCAACGTAATTGCCGCTGACGGTATAATTGGAATTCCCAATCGTAATGCTTTCACCGGCACAAACAGCAGTGTCAAGAAATAATTCAGATTGATTCATCACCTGCACGGAGCTGATTGCAATGCTGTCGCATCCTGACGCGGAAACAAACGTGTCATAATAAACCCCGGTGTTCCTGTACACCGAATTGCCGACCACCACGCTGTCGCCATCACAAATAGTATAGTTGAACGGACCATACAATCGCGGGATGATGTACAGATTCAGCGTTACGATACTGTCGCAGCCGTTGGATGAAACGAATGTGTCGCGGTAGGTTCCCGTGTTGGAATACACCACTGCTGCCATCACATAGTTCTGTCCGAAACACACCGAATCATTGATGGTGGTGTAGGTGTTTGAAAGCTGTCTTAATGCGACCGTGCAATCGCTTGAACATCCTTTCGCATTGGTAACAGTTACGGAATAATTTCCCGGAGTATTGACGGATGAAACCGTAGCTCCGTTTGCAGTATATCCGTTTGGTCCCGACCATAAATAAGTGATACCCCCTGATGCGGTAAATGAAGTGCTTTTATCCGGGCAAATAACATTATCTCCTGAAATGTTGCATGCTGGAGCAGCATCTACGGCAAGCATAACGGAGCATGTGTTCGTACATCCGCTGGCGTTAGTCACCGTTACAGAATAAACTCCCGCGCTGCTGACGGCACCTGTTCCGGCAGTATTGCCTGAAAAGCCATTCGGACCCGACCACGAGTATGCCGTACCTCCCGATGCTATGAATTGTGTCGTTTCACCGGAGCAAATCTCATTATCACCCGCAATGGCGCAGGAAGAAGGAATGTACGCATGCGAGCAGGCATTGATGGCGCAAAAATCAGCAGTGCACGGATTTCCATCATCGCAGTTTATCAGTGTTACCATGGCTGCATCTTCATCATCTTCGCTTTGGTCGCCATCATCATTGTTCGGAGTAGAGTCACCGTCTTCCTTGCTGCTGGAGATGATTTCCGCCACGTTTTTGTAATTGCCTGAGGTATTCACCATCGCGGTTATCCGCAGCGTATCCGTTTCACCGTTACTGAGCGTTCCCACAATCCATTTAATCGTGCTTCCGGTGATGGAGGTTGCAGCTCCCCCGTCATCGCTCACATAGGTGTAGCCTGACGGGAGATAATCATGCACCTGCACACCTGATGCGACATCGGAGCCGTCATTGCTCACGATTATCGTGAACACCACATTGCTTCCCGCACAGGTGACTGAATCACTCACCGACTTTTCAAGCCGCAGGTCAGCATGGCAAATCAACATGCCGATGCTCTGAAGCAAGCTCTCTGATTGCGCTGCAGTAGCAAGGGTGTAATCCGACTTGTATAGATTCGGCTGCTGGTCAGGATAGCGCTCCATTCCGGTAATCTGCTGCACGCTGCTTTCAGCAAGCGTGGGATTTGCCACGCCCACCACGAAGACGTGCGACCCTTGCATCTGCACTGAATTTGATTTGCCCGCTGCTTCCAGCACC
>DATLYB010000120.1:0-3044 GCA_035575215.1 Chitinophagales bacterium | reverse complement strand
TTTTTTGCTCGCTTCTATCTCCTGCTCTTCAGCATTCGGGCAAGCCCATCAAAAAGGCGATATTTTGCTGAGCCCCGGCATTAGCTTGGGTAATTATGGATACTATCACCGAGGTGCTTGCAACCAGTTTGGCATTCCATTAGTGTTTTATGCTGACTTCTCACCGCATGATTACGCAAGTGTGGGACCTTTCTTCGGCATCTACCTGGGTGATGGAGTGGCGTTTGACTTTGGCGCGCGCGGCAGCTTTCACTGGTGGCAACTGCTTGATGACAAAGTCAGCAAAGATGTGAAGGCGGATATTCTGGACCTTTATTTCTCGTTTTGGGTGGGAGCTGAAATTTCAACCCATGACTGTTACAAAAACGATGGCAATAACGGTCGCGGACGAGCAGGCGCCATGCTGGGTTTGAGGTGGTATTTCGCAGAGCCCGTGGCGCTGATGTTTGAGCTGGGCGGTCCTCCGATGGGTTTCACCACGCTGGGGGTAACCTTCAAACTGTAATCAAAACACATGTACCTGAATCATCCGCACAATCAATATCACCGTCAGCGTGATGGAAACGGAGAGTTTGGCGGCTGTCGCCAAAAGAAATCCGACAAACGAGCCGATGCCTGATTTCAGCGCGCTTTCAAATTGCTTCCCTGCCACCAAATCACCGATGATGGCTCCCAGCAGCGGACCGATGATGATGCCCCACGGTGTGAAAAATAATCCAGCCGCCAGCCCGATGATGCCGCCCCACACGCCCTGCCGGGTGCCACCGAATTTCTTTGTGGCATAAACCGGAAGGATGTAATCAATCACGATGGCAGCGATAACGAACAACAGTGCGATAATCAAAAAAGTGAGGCTGAATACATCGCCTTTCCCGAAATGATACACCAAAATGGCTCCATACGTAAGCGGTGGTCCGGGCAATGCTGGCGCCACACAGCCGGCAATGCCCAGTCCGCAAAGAATGAGCGAGGAAAAAATCAGAACATAGTCAACGGCTTCCATGCTTTGAAAATAATTAAGTCAAAGGTAGCGGATAAAAAAACTTTAGTAGTAAATTAGGCTCCCAAAAACAAGCTATGAATCGTTTTCTTGTAATAATCCTTTTTACCATGAACCATTTAAGCGCCAGCGCCCAGCAAAAAATGTCCTGCCACCCGGCCGAAGAGTTTGCGACTTTTACCAGCGATGCGAAATTCAAAGCACAGCATCAGGAGCCAAAAAAGTTTACCTACTCCGGCAAAGGGGAGATGATTACGTTTACTGCGGCTGACGGCAAGCCGGCTAAAGGGTTTTTCCTGAAAGCCGAACAGCCTACTGACAACCACCTTTTCGTATTTCACGAATGGTGGGGTCTGAACGACCAAATCAAACAGCAGGCGGAAACATTTCAAAAAGATTTGGGAAAAATTCATGTGCTTGCGCTTGATTTATATGACGGCAAAGTCACTGCCAGCCGTGACGAAGCTGCAAAGCTGATGTCAGCCCTCGATGTGAAACGAGCGGAAGCAATCATCCGGGGAGCAGTGAAGCACGTGGGACCGAATGCGAAAATTTTCACGGTGGGCTGGTGCCTCGGTGGCGGATGGTCGCTGCAGGCATCATTGCTCAGCGGCAAGCAGGCTGCCGGATGCATCATCTATTATGGCATGCCGGAAAAGAGCGTGGAGAAACTGAAAACCCTCAATGCGGATGTGCTTGGCATTTACGCTTCAAAAGACGCATGGATAACGCAGGATTTGGTCAAGGAGTTTGACCGCAACATGAAAGCCGCGGGAAAAAGGATAGATATCGTTACATTCGATGCCGACCATGCCTTCGCCAATCCAAGCAATCCGCAATATGATGCGGAAGCGACAAAGAAAGCTTATCAGTATTCCCTTGAGTTCCTGAGAGAGCGGCTGTGATTCTGATTTTCATTTCATAAGCGACTGAACTTTCCTGTCTGCTTTTTGTTGGATAGCCTGTCTGGCTTGACCAATAACATCCAAATGCACAAAAATTATCTTTATGCTGCGGTTGTGCTGTCGGTGCTGATTAACTCATCTTGTTCAGGGCAGGAAAACAACTCCAATGAACCCGGAGATATACCCATGAAAGACGTAAATATAAAACTCGACACCGCCACTTTCGGAGCCGGATGCTTCTGGTGCGTGGAAGCTATTTTTCAGAATCTGGAAGGCGTGTATGCCGTTACAGCCGGCTATTCAGGCGGACACACGAAAAATCCAACTTACAAGGAGGTGTGTGATGGCGGCACCGGTCACGCGGAAGTGGCGCAAATCACATACGACCCGCAGAAAATTTCATTTGAAGAACTGCTGGATGTCTTCTGGAAAACCCATGACCCCACTACGCTCAACCGCCAGGGGCATGACGTGGGCGAGCAGTACCGCTCGGTGATTTTCTACCATAATGAGGCGCAAAAGGCTGCCGCTGAAAAATCAAGGAATGAGATGGACGCTTCCGGTTATTTTGACTTCCCGATTGTCACCGCTATTGAGCCGCTGACTAATTTTTATAAAGCCGAAGATTACCATCAGGATTATTTCAAATACAATCCCAGCCAGCCGTATTGCATTGCTGTGATTAAACCGAAGGTGGACAAATTCAAGAAGGAGTTTAAGGATAAGCTGAAAAAATAGTATCCACCCAGCAACTATTCTCTACTTTTGTTCCAGTAGTGATGATTCATTTTTATTCTGTTGCTTCAGGTCTTTGTGGTTTATCGGTATTACTTTTTATTCCATGCTCTCTCCATTCCCAGGAGCACCGGCTTAAGCTTTCCTCACTTTCTCCAACCCCCCTCGAATATCTGAAACTCCTTGAACCTAATTCGGAAATACGCGATAACATCATTTTAAATGAATCAATAGTTGACCTTGCGGATGTTTATCTGACGGATTCCATCCTGCCAAGAAAATTTGAACGTCATCAGCTTGCCTTGGTGGGAGGTTTCACGCGCCTGGTTGGCAGACGCTGGCTCACCATCAATTGGCGCAAGGAGAAATATGTGGGCACTGCAAAAAACGGTTTCCGAATTCCG
>DATLYB010000119.1:0-4949 GCA_035575215.1 Chitinophagales bacterium | reverse complement strand
CGGCCTCAGCATGGGAAAAGAAACGGTGGCAGTCGTCACGGCAATGGAGCAGCCGCTGGGCAACGCAGTCGGCAACAGCCTCGAAGTGATGGAAGCCATCGCCACATTGAAGGGAAAAGGTCCCAGAGACCTCCTGGAGGTATGCGTCTATCTCGGGGCACAGATGCTGCTGTTGTCCGGCTTGGCGAAGAAAGAAAAAGATGCGCGGATGAAAATCATGCATCTGCTGCACACCGGCAAAGGTCTGGAGAAACTGATACAATTAGTACAGGCGCAGGGCGGTGACGTCAATCAAATCAGAGACCCGGAATTATTTCCCAAAGCCGGAATCGCGGAGGTGATTACTTCGCCCAAGGACGGCTATGTGAAATCCATTCTTGCTGAGAAGGTAGGCAGAGCCGCTATGCTGCTGGGAGCCGGCAGGAGGCAACAGGAAGACGGCATTGACCTTTCAGCAGGCATTCTCCTCCATAAAAAGGCAGGCGACAAGGTGATGAAGTCAGAAGGGCTGGCTACGCTTTACACGCATAACTATGCTCAACTGCAGGAAGCCGTTGACCTTTTGCTCTCTGCTTATTCATTCTCCCCCAAGCGACCCAAACCTCAACCGCTGATTCTTGGCAAAGTGAGCAGGAAGAGAATGGAAAAATTCTAACCCGTTATCCTCCGGGTCGAATTACAATTTCAATATCTTTACAACCACACTTGCAGACAAACAGCTAAATCACCCTTTGATATGAGCCTCGAACAAAAAGTGATGACCGCCATGAAAGAGGCGATGCTTGCCAAAAATGAAGGAGCCTTGCGCGGACTACGAGCCATCAAGTCAGCCATATTGCTGGCAAAAACTGCAGAAGGAGCAAGCAAGGAGCTGACCGAAGAGCAGGAAATACAGATGCTGCAGAAGCTCATCAAGCAGCGCAAAGACAGCCTTGCAATTTTCGAACAGCAAAAGCGCGATGACCTCGCAAAAAAAGAAAGGGAAGAAATCGAGGTGATTGAAAAATTTCTTCCCAAACAACTTAGTGCCGATGAACTGAAAGAAGTTATCCGTAAAATCATCGCTGAAACAGGAGCTTCCGGCATTAAAGATATGGGCAAAGTGATGGGGGTTGCCGTTAAGCAGCTTGCCGGCAAAGCCGACAATAAAACGGTTTCAGAAGTGGTGAAGGCAATGCTCACTTAACCGCAAGTTCCATTCAGTCCGGTAAGGGAAATCCCATGCTGATTGATACGCTTCTCATTATCTTCCTCATCGCCGGATTCATCAATGGCTTCAGGCGGGGATTGATTTATTCGTTGTGCGCTTTCATCGGATTGTTTTTCGGGATGCTGCTTGCGATGAAATACAGTTACCTGCTTTCGGGCTATCTCTACGAAGAGGGAATCATCCGAACAAGATTGCTGCCTTTCATCAGCTTTGCTCTTATTTTTATTGCCGTGATGATTGCCATGAAACTGGCTTACCGGCTGGTGCAATCTATGGCCGATACGCTCTTTCTGGGCACCATTAATAACATCATCGGGGGTATGCTGTGGGCAGCCATCCTCGCATTACTATTCAGCACGGTTCTTTGGTATCTTGATAAGATGAGTCTGATTCCCTCCGAGGCAAAAGCAGCTTCGAAAACATATTCGTACATCATTTCGCTGTCGTCCATCGTGGTGGAAAAATTGTCCGGGCTTATTCCTTATTTCAAGGGAATGTTTGATGCCATCGAGCATTTATTCAAAGAGCCGCCACCCTCGCAGGGCATTGAAGTGTAAGAGCATGAAAAAAGAAACTGAGATTACGCTTTCCGTCTGCACCAGTCCCCGCTGGGTGGAGGCGGTGATGGGCGATTTTGACTCTTTCCTGCAAGACCACGCCAACTGCGAACGGAAGGCTTCTGCCATGGCAATGAGCTTTGTGGCAAAATATCCTGACAGAAAAAAAATAATTCCAGCGCTGATTACAACTGCGTTAGAAGAGCTGAAGCATTTTCAGCAGGTGTACCGCATCATGGAGAAACGAGGCGTCCCGCTTGTACATGAAATACCGGAAGACCTTTACATCAAGCAACTGATTCAGCTGTCGCGCAACGGCAGAGATGAACGGCTTCTTGACAGACTGCTGATTGCCGCCATTGTGGAATGCCGCGGAGCCGAGCGTTTTCAGATAATGCACGAAGCGCTGGAGGATGACAGGCTGAAAGATTTTTACCGCAGGCTGTATGAATCGGAGATAAACCACGGAAATGTTTTTCTTGAGATGGCGCGCAACTATTTTGATGAGCCTGTGATTCAAAGAAGGCTGGCACAGCTGGTATTTGAGGAAGGGAAAATCCTGAACGGATTAAAACTGCGTGCTGCTTTGCATTGAACATGGATTAAATTGAACATCAATTAAAGAAGCAAGAATCTACTGTTGCCACCAATGATTTACACGGACATCCTTTCTGCCAGGCGGGATGCCATTTGTTGGATTAGTCTTAACCGCCCTCATGTACTCAATGCACTCAGCCCCCGCCTTGTGATTGAACTGAAGCACGCCTTTGAAGAAGCTGCAAAGGAGGATGAAGTGGGTGTAATAATTCTTTCAGGTGAAGGCAGGGCTTTTTCCGCAGGGGTGGATTTAAAGCAGATGAATGAATCCATCCGGGGCGGAAAATTTTCACAAGACGAGATTCTGCAAGCCGGACTGAAGTTGATTGAAAACATTCAAACGATGCCGAAGGTGTGCATCGCGATGGTGCATGGACATTGTTACACGGGCGCACTCGAACTCGCGCTGGCTTTCGACCTGCTCTATGTTTCGGAAGATTGCAGGCTGGGTGATACGCACGCCAAATGGGGCATCCTGCCTAAATGGGGAATGACGCAGCGGTTGCCGCAGAAAGTGGGCATTATGAAAGCGCGGGAGATGTCATTCACCGCAAAGACCATCAGCGGAAAAGAAGCGGAAGAATATGGCTTGGCTAACAAAGCTTTGCCTGCAGAAAAACTGAAAGAATATGTTGATGGAATAGCCAACGACATTCTGAGAAACAGCAGGCAAACGATTGCCGCCTTCAAGCACCTGTATTACCAAGCCAGCCACGCTGCCTTACGGGAAGGATTGAAGCTCGAATTGCAGTTTGATGCGGAGATTACAGACAGAGCGGAGTTTTTAAAGGAGTTTTTGAGAAACAAGTAAGTGGAAGTGGCTAAGAACTGCGGTCTGCTCAAAAGCATATTCCCAGCCCGAAAGTATGCCTGCGGTAAACGCGGTCTTCGCGATAGACGTAGCCTTCATTCCATGAATAGGTGTAGCTCCGCTCGCTGTGCTGTACTTTGAATCCCGCCAGCAGCGAGAAGGAAACCCGGCTGGCGGTGTAGAATTTCAGCCCCAGGCCGCCATGAATGAGCAGTCCTCCTTTTGAGCCTGCTTCTTCCGCGCCATTGGTGTATTCATCTTTTTCAATCAAAAAGCTGTAGCCCGCGTCAGCGAAGTATACCGGTGTCACGCGACCCTTTACAACATCACCTGACACCTGCGCAAACAACGGAATAAATGTGTGGCTGTATTCATTATAGTGGTCAATGCCAATGCCTCCACCCAACCTGAAATAGCGGTTCACCTGATATCCGCTCACGTTTTGGAACGAATAAGCAGTGCTGAATTTATCACCGTCATTTCCGCTGCCTGCCAGCACCCGGAACTCTGCAGCGTTGAAGAAGCCATTTGTTTTGATGACGGGTTCTTTCCTGGTTTTTTCCATACTCTCCGCAGGGAGCACTTTTTCCACTTCATTCATTTCAAATATGGAGATGACGCCTTTGCTTAATTCGATTTTTACTTTTTCTGACGACAGTTCCACAACTTTACCGCGGATGATGGTTCCATTTTTCAGGTAAACATCATACAGCGATGATTTCTGGGCGAAAAGCAACTGGCTGGTGAAAATCAGCAGGGCAGAGAGGAAGATGTTGACTCTCATGGCGGTGGTTTGATGGTTAATAATTACGTTTTAAATGGAAGATTCTTGCCATTATTTATTTTAAAAATCGCAGGCAACCGTTCTCCAGGGAAACCCGTACTCCCTTTGAAAATCATTATTAATGAACACAAAACTTATCATCATGAAATCACGACTCTCAATTCTCACTTTAGCTGCCGTTTCATTTGTCGTTCTGTTCACCGGATGTACGAAAGATAAATGCTCCACCACTTATACCTACCAGGTTTATGAGCCGGTTTATATGGATTACGCCACGCTGCGCGGTTCGGTTGCCTCCGAAGCGCCACGGCCTCTCGACAATCCGGGAAAAATTTACATCTACGGCAATTACCTTTTCGTGAACGAGGTGAACGAAGGCGTGCACGTGATTGACAACAGCAACCCGGCAGCGCCCGTCAACAAGGCGTTCATCAACATACCGGGCAATGTTGACATCGCGGTAAAGGGCAGCGTGCTGTATGCTGACAGCTATGTTGACCTGCTGGCAATTGACATCAGTAATCCCGAAGCGGCTGCCGAACTGAAGCGGCTGGAAAATATCTTTCCTCAAAGAATCTGGGACATCGGCTATTATTATGGCGACCCGGAAAAAGGCATCATCGTAAGCTGGGAATTGACGGATAAAACCGAAACCGTAGAAGTGCAGTGCGGTGAAGAAGCGCAAACCTACTACTATTGGGGATACTATGGGGGGTTTGAAGGCGACCTGGCAGGAGCGCCTGTCGTGCTGGGTTCGTCCGGCTCATCAAGCGTAAATACCAACACCGCTCCCGGACAGGGCGGCTCTATGGCGCGCTTCACGATTGCCAGCCGCTACCTTTATTGCATTGACAATACCGACATGAACCTGATTGACATCGGGGAAGCGGCTAATCCCGTGATTTGGAACAAGCTCAATATCGGGTTCAATATCGAAACCATTTTCCCTTATGGCGACAAGCTGTTTATCGGCTCGCGAAACGGCATGTA
>DATLYB010000118.1:0-5828 GCA_035575215.1 Chitinophagales bacterium | reverse complement strand
CAACCGGCATCTCATTGATGATTATTACACCCGGGGCGGATTACCGCGTATCGAAACGCCCGCCCCTCCCCCCTTCGGTCAGGGTATGCAAATTCACTACGGACCTTTTTTCATCGCACCCGGACAGGAAACGGAGCTCTTCAAAAAACACGACCTGCAGCTGCCTGCCGATGTGGAAGCCTATCGCATCGAGGTGCTGATGAACTGGCAGTCGCACCATTTCATCCTGTGGAAATTTGACGACAACGCCCTCATCAGCCCCGCTCTTTTTCCCGATGGCACGCGTGATATCTACACCTACCCCAACGTGCTGAGCGCCAAAACGGTTTTCGGCTGGCAGTATTCCGATGACATCACCCTGCCCAGCGGTGCCGCCTATTTCTGGAACAAAAACACCGTGCTCGATTTGGATTATCACATCAAAAACTATCATGCTGACTCCATCCTCGCAGCCGAGGTCTTTATCAACGTATATTATTCCCCCAAAGGAACTTTCCGGCAGGAGATGATTGCAGCCGGTGAAATTTATAATGCCTCTACCTTCTGCGTGCCTGCCGACAACCAGTTGCATATCTATACTGACGACATTTACGTTACCGACTCGGCACGGATGGACGAGGAATGGGACGTCTGGATGCTCTCATCCCACACCCACAAATACGGGCTCGACTTTGACATATTTAAACGAAACGCTGACGGCACGCGGGGCGAGCAGTTGTACGAGGGATTCTACAACACCGGCTACACGTTCAACCAGGGCTTTTATGATTTTGCGCATCCGCCCATCCGCAAATTCTCCCCTCCCCTGAGAATCAAGGCATCCGAGGGGCTCATCTACGAGGCACAGTTCAAAAACAATGGCACCGCCACCGCCTGCTTCGGACCGACCACCGACAATGAAATGCTGGTGGCGTATTACCAATATACCGTTGCCGGCAAGGAAACTTCCGTTCCGCAGAGCGGGAAGCAAATCCCGTTCACCGTATTTCCGAACCCGTTCAGCTCCCCGGCAACGCTGCAGTTTGAAGTGGATAATCATGCGATGGTAAGCTTGGAAATTTTCAATGCGCTGGGCGTCATGGTAAAACAAGTGGTTGCCGAAGAGTTGCCGGCAGGCAAGCATGTTTACTCCATCCATGAGCTTCCGGCAGGCGTTTACCACGTGCGCCTTACGGCTGACGGGGCAGCATCAAACAAATCCATTGTCTCTTGCCAATAAACAGAAGCAGCGGCAATGTTAAACGGCAGACTTGCATACCAATTACTTTGAGGCATAAAGAGCACGGCTACCCCCTAACTTACGTTAATTTAGCTCCCATCAAAATATCAAGTGAAAGCCATGATTCGAAAATTCAGAGGTACGGGTGTCGCATTGGTGACGCCATTCAAGGATAACGGGCAGGTGGATTACGATGGATTGAAAAGAGTGATTGAGCACACCCTAAAAGGCAAGGTGGAGTACCTTGTTTCGCTGGGCACAACAGGTGAACCGGCAACCCTCTCCAAAGAAGAAAAGATGAAGGTGCTTGAGTTTACGATTGAAGCGGTGAAAGGCAGAGTGCCGCTGGTTGCAGGCTTTGGCGGAAACAATACGGCTGAAGTGATTGACGCCATCCGTCATTTTCATTTTAACGGAGTTGACGCCATTCTTTCTGTCAGCCCTTACTACAATAAGCCAGCCCAGGAAGGCATCTATCGCCACTTCCGCGCGATTGCGGATACCTCGCCCGTTCCCGTGATAGTGTACAACGTGCCGTCCCGCACGGCTTCAAACATCCAGGCGCAAACAACGCTTCGCCTTGCCCGCGACTCAAAAAACATCATCGGCATCAAGGAAGCTTCAGGCGACTTTCATCAGGTGATGACAATACTGCGCGGCAAGGCGGAAGATTTCTTTGTAGTGTCAGGCGATGATGCGATTACCTTTCCGCTGGTGTTCCTCGGATGCGATGGCGTGATTTCCGTAATTGCCAATGCCTTCCCGAAGGATTTCAGCGAAATGGTGCGTGCAGCTTTGAATTATGATGTGATTCGCTCACGAAAATTGCATTACAAGCTGCTCGACATGATGAGCCTGCTGTTCCGGGAAGGCAGCCCTGCTGGAGTGAAATGTGCGCTTGAGCTGCTGGGCGTATGCGGCTCCACGGTGAGGTTACCGCTGGCACCGGTATCAGAAAATCTGCGGAAAGAAATGCAGGCGGCTATCCATGTGCTCAGCAAGGCGAAAGCTTTGGTTTGACAGGAAGCTGCCTTCCGGAGTTTCAAGGACACGGACCTCCAATCCACGACACAACGCCATTCTTCTGAGCAACGCAGGCATTCAGATAAGTTACGTCATCACACCCGCACACCGGGTTGTAGTTCGTAGTGCAGACTTTTGAAGGATCAATATTGTCGTAGTTGATGCATTCAACATTCTTTCCGCAGGATGATAATAATGAAACAATCATCCCTGAAAGCAACCACACTTTAAGCCTCTTCATGAAGTTCCGAAATTACACCTCAGAAGTTTATGGAACAGGCTTCGTTACATTTGTTCGTATGAACAAACAACCCCGCTGATGAATTTTATTCCGCGATATTTGCGGTCTTTGAAAAACTATGATTCCCGTTGACCTTACCAAAACCTATCCGAAAGAAACAGAGGCGGCAGCGATTATCCGCTTTCAGGACTGTGACCCGCTGGGGCATCTGAACAACGCCAAATACTTCGACTATTTTTTTAACGCGCGTGAAGACCAGGTGTCGAAAATGTATGGTTACAGCCCGGGAGAGATTTTCAAAAAATACGGCTGTTCCTGGGTGGTTTACAATCACAATATCTCCTACATCCGCTCGGTAGTGTACGGGGAATGGGTGAAAATCATGTCGCGTGTGATTTTCTATGACCACAACACGGTGATGGTGGAGTATTACATGACCGATATGGATAAAAAGGAGTTGAAATGCCTGATGTGGACTACTATCAAATATGTTGACGTGCGAACCGGCAAAACCACATCCCATCAGCCGGATGTCTCCCAGTTTCTTGAAATCATGCGGCTCAAAGATTTTTACTATGACGATAAGCTAACAATTCGGGAACGTATTAAGCAGGTTAAGGCGGAGCTGAGAAACGGGAAATGAGAAGCTGCAATCAAATTGGAAAAGAATGGGAGGGCGCCATCAATGCTCCAGCTTCAAATCCAGCCTCTTTTGCAATTCCAAAATCGCAGGGTTTTCTTCTGCCATCCTGCTGAATTTCTCAGAAGCGGTGAAGGGCTTGGTCTGTTTGGGCACGCCTGTTTTATCAACGACAGCCATCAGGCTGATGCCCTGCACCTGCAGCTTCTCTTCAAGAAATTTCAGAAGTTTCGTGCGTTCATTATCGAACAATTCTTTCTGCAGCCTGCTTTGCAGCACTACGGTAACCACACCGCCTTCCACATTGGGTTTGTTTTGCTGCATCAGCGATTGGAGACTGAGGCGTTTTTCTTTCTCCAGAATTTTCACATACTCATTCCACGCCTCAGTCAGCATTCCCGAATCAATCACCGCCATGCCGGAATCCGGATTCTTCTCTTTTTTAAGCCGCTTGATGTCATCCTCAGCAGCCACCAAATCTGAAAACCTTAAGGTGCCGGTGAGGCCGGATGCTGCCGGTTGCCGGCTGTCGGTAAGGGGTGGTTGGAAGGATGGATGGGATGTTATGTTGGTTGGTTCACGTTTTACCAACTCAGGCGCTGCGGGCTGATTGCCCGCATTCGATTTTCTGACAGCAGGTTCTTCAACCAATCGCTTCGAAACAGGCGCTGCTTGATATCCGCCTTCATCTGCTTTGTTTTTTTTTCCTTCCGCTGAAAATTTTTCTATCGGAAGCTCCAGTATGTTGTTCAGGCAGCACAGTTTCATCAGCGTTAACTCTACATGCAAACGCTTGTTGTTGCTCGTTTTGTAATTGACCTCGCACTGATTGGCAAGGTTCATGGCATTCAGGAGGTAGGAAGCAGGGATGAGTACAGCCTGCTGCATATACCTTTCTTTCAGGGAAGCGGTCACCTCAAGCAGCGAAACCGTTTCAAGCTCTTTGCTCACCATCAGGTTTCTGAAATGCTCGCCAAGACCGCTGATGAATTCACCGCCATCAAAACCTTTCCGCAGGATTTCATCAAACACCAGCAAAGCTGCCGAATGATTCTGCGAAAGCAAATGGTCAGTGAGCTTGAAATAATAATCATAGTCAAGAACATTCAGGTTGGCAAGTACAGATTCATACGTCAGCTTCCTGTCGGTGTAATTCACCAGCCTGTCGAGCATCGAGAGGGCATCGCGCAGGGCGCCATCTGATTTCTGTGCGATGATGTGGAGAGCGTCTTCATCCGCATTGATTTTTTCTTTTTTGCAGATGCCGGCAAGATGCTTGGTGATATCCTCAACGGTGATGCGGTTGAAATCAAAAATCTGACAACGTGAAATAATAGTGGGCAGAATTTTGTGCTTTTCAGTGGTGGCAAGGATGAAAATAGCATAGGGAGGCGGTTCCTCCAGCGTTTTCAGAAAAGCGTTGAATGCCGAAGCCGAGAGCATGTGCACTTCGTCAATGATATATACTTTGTATTTGCCGTATTGCGGAGGTACTCGCACGGAATCAACCAGCGTGCGGATGTCTTCCACGGAATTATTGCTTGCGGCATCCAGCTCAAAGATGTTAAGCGAAGCGGAAACATCTCCCGATTCGTCAGCCTCGAATCCGTTCACTTCGCGCGCAAGGATTCTGGCACAGGTCGTTTTGCCCACACCGCGCGGACCGCAAAACAAATAAGCATGAGCCAGCTGACCGCTTCTGATGGCGTTTTGCAGCGTAGTAGTGACATTCTCTTGCCCCACTACATCTTCAAACCTGACGGGGCGATACTTGCGGGCGGAAACAACAAAATTCTCAAGCACTGATTAAACTGATTTGATGATGGCAGATTAGGCAATAAAGATAGAGGTTTATTGGATTTCAATCTCCGGGGGGGTGTGGATATCGTGTGTGGTTAAACTGGTCATATCCAGGACGATAATTAGTTATACCGGCTCATCGCTCTGTCAATACCTTCGGTCACAAAGCTTCTGACCGCATCTGCGGCTGCGCTGATTTTTTCAGGCAGCAATTTCAACTCCTCTTCCGTCCATTTTCCCAACACATAATCCACCTGGTAACCCTTCGGGAAATCACCGCCAATGCCGAAACGCAATCTCGGAAACGCGGTGGTGCCAAGCGTTTCAATAACGCTTTTCAATCCGTTATGCCCGCCATCGCTGCCTTCCTTCCTGATTCTGATTTTTCCGAAGGGTAATGCAATGTCATCGCAAATCACCAGTGTATTTTCGAGCGGAATTTTTTCTTTCTCCATCCAGTACTTCACTGCCTTGCCGCTCAGGTTCATGTAGGTGGTTGGCTTGATAAGATGAAGCGTTCTCCCTTTGAATTTCAATGAGGCGTGGTAGGCGTGGCGGTCGAGCGAAAAAACGGTGGGGTCAGGCAAAAAGGAATTGACAATGTCAAAGCCGATGTTGTGACGCGTGTGAACGTAATCGTCACCGATGTTCCCAAGACCGGCAATAAGGTATTTCAACAGATACGCTGGTTGTTAAGAACCGCAAGCCCAAAACGACAAACAACAGGCAATCGGAGTTATTTCTTCTCCTTACCCTCCGTTTTCTTCTCGGCAGCTTTTCCCTCGGCAGGCTTCTTTTCCCCTTCGCCTGGCTTGGCAGCGGGAGCGCCCGGAGCAGCGGCAGCAGCGCCCTCAGCAGTTGCGGCAGCGGCTTCGCCTTCAGCCGGAGCGGCAGCAGCGGGAACT
>DATLYB010000117.1:0-6400 GCA_035575215.1 Chitinophagales bacterium | reverse complement strand
GCTGTTATTGCCAATTTTATCGGCACCACAGGCGCATCCATGCTGCTGATTCGTCCGTTCATCCGCCTGAACAGGGAAAGAATCCAGCCTTACCACATCGTGTTTTTCATATTTATTGTGAGCAACGTGGGGGGGTGCCTTACTCCGGTTGGCGACCCGCCCCTGTTTTTAGGATTCCTGAAAGGCGTGCCCTTCTTCTGGACCGTTGAGCATCTTTGGGGGAAATGGCTCTTAGGCGTTGGCGCGTTGCTGGTTATTTTTTATTTCTTCGACAGAAAAAATTATTCCGGTGCCTTTAAAGTGAATTTATTTTCCGGTAAAGTGACATTATATGGCACGCATAACCTGCTTTGGCTGGCAATAATCATCGGCTCGGTTTTTTTAGATCCCGGCATTATTCCCTGGCTGCCGCATATTTCCTATCATGGTGATAAAATTTCATTTGTCAGGGAAGCAGTGATGCTTTCGGTGGCATTCTTTGCTTACCGCACGGCTGATAAGGTTTGCCTGGAAGGAAACGGATTCAATTTCGAACCGATAAAAGAAGTGGCGTTTCTTTTTGCAGGCATCTTCGCCACCATGATGCCTGCGCTGCAACTTATCAGCTTGTTTGCCCAAAATCACGCAGGGGATGTTTCGCAGCATACGCTCTACTGGGCTTCAGGCTTCCTTTCGAGCGTGCTTGACAATGCGCCCACGTATCTCAATTTCCTTTCGGCTGGACTGGGAAAAGTGGGGTTGGATATTTCCAACAAAGCTGATGTAATGAAGTTTGCCGGTTCTGCTGAAACAATGGAGGTCCTGATGGCAGTGTCAGTGGCATCGGTTTTTTTCGGAGCCTGCACCTACATAGGCAACGCGCCCAACTTCATGGTCAAATCCATTGCCGAGCAGGCAGGCATTAAGATGCCTTCCTTTGCCGGATACGTGCTGCGCTACACAGTTCCTTTTCTTCTTCCCGTTCTGGCGCTTATCTGGCTGGTCTTTTTTGTGATTTTGTAACTGAAGAATCCCCGGACATCTCTTAAATTCATCAATTTGCTTCTTAACTTCACCGCTTGAAAAAAAACGTCAATGAAATTTATCAGAATCTGCAGCCTTCTGTCCGTTGCTGCTTTATTGCTGAAGGGATGTTCCGGCCCCGCCAGCACAAATCAATCCGAGTGGAAAAGCAAACGTCATGGCGTCAATGAAGTTATCATCCATGAATTGAGTGATTGCGATAAGCTGAATCCCATCACCTCCACGGATGCCAATTCAACTTACATCGAATACAACATCTTCATGTATCTGCTGGATGTGAACAAGGAAACGCTCGAACTGAATCCTTCGCTTGCCAAATCGCGCCCTGTGATTTTTCCGGTAACGGAGGGGGATTATGCAGGCGGAATAGCGATGGAATATGAAATTCGCCCGGAAGCTGTGTGGGACAATGGCGAGCCGGTGACCGCCCGAGACGTGGAGTTCACCTTCAAGGCGGTGAAAAACCCGCTCACCGACTGCGAGCACCTCCGCCCTTATCTTGATTTTATATCGCACATCGAAATTGACCCCGCCAACCCGAAGAAGTTTACCTTATTTTCCAAGGAACCCTTTTTTGCCGCTGAGGCATCCAGCGGTTTTCAGGCATACATCATCCCTGAATATATTTACGACCCCAGGGGGCTGATGAAAGAATTTTCCATTAAACAATTAAGCAGTCCCGCTCAGGTGGACAAGCTGCGTGGTAATCAGAAAATCATTGAGTTTGCCAATGAGTTCAATTCCGAAAAGTATCAGCGTGAAAAAGGATATGTAGTGGGATGCGGACCCTATGAGTTTGTAAGCTGGACCACCGGGCAGCGCATCGTCCTGCAGAAAAAGAAAAACTGGTGGGGCGACAAGCTCGCGGGGCAGGTGGCTAATTTCGATGCCCGTCCTGAAAAGCTTATCTATGAAATCATCAACGACCGCACCACTGCGCAAACAGCTTTGAAAGATGATGCCCTTGATATATCAGATGCCTTGCGCGAAAAGGATTTCAGCGACCTCCGCAACAATGAGTCATTCACGAAGATGTACCATTTATTCAACCCGACCTCACTGTCATACGTGTATATCGGGCTGAACATGAAGCATCCCGTTCTCGCTGACCTGCAGGTGAGAAAAGCATTGGCGCATGCGGTTGACCGCGAAAAAATCATGAACGTATTGCTTTATGGGCTGGCTGACCCCGTCAATGGGCCTATTCATCCCACAAAAAAATACTACAACACTGCATTGGAAGGCTATGATTTTGACTTAAATAAAGCCTCCGAAATTTTAGAACAAGCCGGATGGAAGGACACCGATGGAGACGGCATCCGCGATAAAGTGATGGAAGGCAAAAAGCAGCAGCTTCGTTTTGTTTATAAATACAACGCAGGGAATGACACCCGCGAAAAAATCGGGTTGTTTTTCAAAGACAACTGCAAGAAAATAGGAGTGGAAATTGAAATCATCGCCAAAGAATGGACGGTGTTTTTGGATGAAACAAAAAATCACAACTTCGACATTTACTGTGGCGCCTGGATATCCGACCCCACCGAAGACGACCCCAAGCAGCTTTGGCACACGGCTTCATACAATGGCGGCAGCAACTACTGCGGCTTTGGCGACACCCAATCTGATCTGCTGATTGAAGCCATCCGCAAGGAAATGGATGAAGAAAAGCGTAACCACCTCTACAAACAATTTCAGGCGATGGTGGTGGAGGCGGTACCTTATATTTTTCTGTACACGCCTAACGCCCGCATCATCATGAGCAAGCGTTTTGAAAACGCCAAAGCATACGTAGCACGACCCGGTTACACCGAGCGGGAATTGATTGTTGCCGGCAGGGGTCCTGAGGCTCCGGTGGCAGAAAAATAATCTCTTTTTTCCAAGAAAATTTCAACAAAAATCGCCCACTAAATTAAGTAAAGCCCAACCTGTGCTGATGTGTTTCGGGCACAAGCTATCGTCTGCACCATGCTGACGCTCAAGCTTGCGTTATGTTCGGGAACAGTTTGCTCCGGAATGGGTGGGTCAGTTAGTCCCTCAATAAGGAAGGTAAATAGTTTGTCTGGGGATAACCGGGGTGGTGGCTGAAAGATGAAGACAGCTGTTTAATAAGGTTGCAGGAATCTCAGGCTTATTTGTATTTTTAGCCGGTGCCTGCTCTGAATTTCATCAGCCTTGGCGGCATGATAGTGCTGCTGCTCTGCGCATGGCTGCTTTCCTACCAAAAATCCAATATCAGCTTCAGGCAAATTGCATGGGGCATCGGGTTGCAGTTTCTCTTCGCTGCCATCGTGCTGAAAAGCAACTGGGTGAGCTTTGCCGGGATGGCGGTGCTGGGTGCGCTGGTCATCAACTATTTGTTTAAGGATGAAAATGTTTTAGGGATTTCCCAGCGCGGGCTGAAATTCGGCATCATTATGCTGATTACCGTTTTCGTATCCGGGATGTTTTATGCGGCAGGAAAATATGGAGGAACAAACACGCTGCTGGTGATTATCATCGCAGTAGTGCTTACGCTGACCGTGAATGCATTCCTGAAGTTAAACGGCAAGCTTCAGCCCTTTTTCGGAGCGATGCTGATAATCACCAGCATTCCCTTCCTTGTGCTGAAAAACTGGTATGGACAACTGCTTTTTTCTGCCTTCAGCAACAAAGTGGCTTACTTCCTGAGCATGTCAGATTTCGGAGCATCCTTTCTTTTCGGGAATCTTGCTGATTCGGATTATTATTTCCCTTCCGATTCCTTGTGGCCCGGTTTCGGATTTCAATTCGCCTTCAAGGTGCTTCCGACCATTATATTTTTCGGAGGATTTATGAGCGTCCTTTACTATTTCGGCATCATGCAGAAGCTTATCATGGCGCTGAGCAAGTTTATGCGCTGGACGCTGCGCACCAGCGGTGCTGAAACGATGTCATGCACCGCCAACATCTTTGTTGGGCAAACAGAAGCGCCTCTGCTCATCAAGCCATTTTTGAATGAAATGACCAGGTCTGAGTTGCTCACCGTGATGGTGGGAGGCTTTGCCACGATAGCGGGCGGTGTGATGGCAGGGTATATCGCCATGGGAATTCCCGCCAGCCATCTTATTGCAGCCAGCGTGATGGGTGCGCCAGCCGCGCTGGTGCTTGGTAAAATCATTTATCCGGAAACGGAGCGCCCGGTCACTGCCGGAGAGGTGAAGATGCCTGAGATTAATCCGGGCGGAAACGTAATAGAAGCCGCCACCAACGGCATTGCTGACGGGCTGAAGCTGGCAGTGAACGTGGGCGCCATGCTTGTCGGTTTCATCGCGCTGATTGCCGTAGCCGACCTTATCCTAAATGCGCTTGATGTGCTGATTGACGGGAAGCTGCTGCATGGAACACACTATACTTATCCGGTGGAAGGTTTGTCGCCTGCGAAAGGAGAATACAGCGGATACTTCCCCGGTTCTATCCGCACGTTTTTCGGAAACATCCTGAAGCCGATTGCTTTTTTAATGGGTGTGCCCTGGCAGGATGCAGCTCATGTCGGCAACCTGCTCGGCATTAAGCTTTCGCTTAATGAGTTTGTCGCCTACAGCCAGTTGGTGAGCTATGTGCAGGAAGGCGCAGTGAGCGAACGCTCGCTGATAATCTCCACGTATGCTCTCTGCGGATTTGCCAACTTTTCATCCGTTGGAATTCAAATCGGAGGCATCAGCGCCCTTGCCCCGTCAAGAAAAGCCGACCTTGCCCGGCTTGGATTGAAAGCCATGTTTGGAGGCGCCATCGGCTCGTGTTTGAACGCCACTATTGCGGGGATGCTGCTTTAAGTTTGGAGTCAGAAGAACGGGGAACAGGGATAAAGTCATCTATCACCAAAATATTGCATTATCGTTTGATTCCGGATTGATAAGGAAAAAACTGGCGCATAAGCAAGGATGTGGGTTCCCTCTCTGTTTGGGGAAAACCAATGTTTGGAAAATCCAATATAGCTTTTTAGTTTTCCAATCAAATTTCATCTGAATGAGCCTTATTTCGTTCTGTATCGTATGCTTATTCTGTCTAAATCATCGCATAACTGAGTTTTTTCTTTCCCTGGCGCGAGTATTTGCTTGCGCTCTCTTATTGTTTTTTGCCGAAATTTCCTCCGCGCAAACTTTTTCGCCCGTAACTGCCAACCTCCCGCACGTCCGCGATGGCGCGGCTGCATGGGGCGATTACGACAACGATGGCGACCTCGATGTGCTCATCACCGGCATTCAAGATAATCAGGTTGCAGTCAGCAGATTATTTCAGAATAACGGCTCAGGCGGATTCATGGAAATCAATGCAGGACTCACACCGGTTTTCTTCAGCGCTGTCGCGTGGGGTGATTACAACAATGACGGCTGGCTTGACATTCTGCTCACCGGACGCAACGCAAGCGCATCTCCTGTCAGCAAAGTTTACCGCAACAATGGCGGCAATACGTTCAGCGAGATTGATGCAGGTCTGACTCCGGTGGAAAAAAGCTCTGTTGATTGGGGTGATTACGACAATGACGGTGATTTGGACATCCTGCTGGCGGGTGCGGCAAATTCCACAACGAACATTTCCGTTATCTATGAGAATGACAGCTTCGATTTCAAACTCTTTGACCCCGGACTTCCGGGCATCTCCGAAGGTACAGCCGCATGGGGCGATTACGACAACGATGGCGATTATGACGTGCTGCTTACGGGTTCCGGCATCGCGAAAGTTTTTAGAAATGATGGCGCGATATTTTTCACTGACGTCAACGCTGCGCTCGCGGGTGGTGTTGTGTCAAGCTCATCCGCTTGGGCTGATTACGACAGCGATGGCGACCTTGACATCCTAATCACGGGAAGTTATTTCGCTGACGTGTATCGCAATGACGGCTCCAATGTTTTCAATTCAATTGGACTTCCGGTTTCAAAAGGGGTTGCGCGCAGTTCGGTTGCGTGGGGCGATTATGATAACGATGGCGATTTGGACTTTACGATTACCGGTGATGACAATTCGCTCAACCGTGTCGCTTCGCTTTTCCGCAACGATGGCGGCAACACGTTCACTGATGTGCCGGTTGGTTTCACGGGGCTGTGGTATAGCGCATCCGCCTGCGGTGATTTCAACAATGACGGTCGGCTCGATGTGCTGATGAGCGGGGAGGATGCGCTGTTTCAGGCTAAAACAATCCTCTATGAAAACACAAGCGCTGATTCAAACGCGATTCCTTCTGCTCCGACAAACCTTAACGCAACAGAACTGCCGCATCGCTCGGTGCTGAGCTGGAACATGGCAACTGATGCGGAAACTCCCGCCAGCGGGCTTACCTACAATGTCTATGTTGGCGTTGCCGGAAACCTGAGCGAGTTTGTTTCAGCGATGTCGGAGATTCCATCGGGCTACAGGCGCG
>DATLYB010000116.1:0-4402 GCA_035575215.1 Chitinophagales bacterium | reverse complement strand
CGCAATCGCATTCAAATAATCGCCCTGGTTGAACAATTCATCCGCCACTTTCAGCTTTTTCCTCCACTTCAGGTTGGTGATTTTAGCGATGACGGAATCCCTGCCGTGAAGCGTGTCTTCTTCCCATTGCCCGAATACGCTGGATGTTCCTGAGATGATTATTGTCAGCAGAAGAAAAATTGTTCCTCGCATCTAATGGAAAGTTTGATGTTTGATGTTTGAAGCTTGAAGATGCGTTTGCGGTTTCAGCATTTTGGATATTTGTCGTACACCCTTCACCCTTCAGATTTCAAAACTCTTAATTATCAGAATCTCGGACAGAAGAGCAGCGGCTTCATGTTGGGAAGCAGGAAGGGATGCGTGTAAATCAGCGCTATTTCGAAGGCGCCCACGGTTTTGGGTGCCAGCCGCAGGTCGGAGGTGGTGGCGTCAAAGCTGAAGGCAATCCTGAAATTTTTGTATTCAAATGCCGTGTAAGCAATAGCCGCATCTGAAAGATTGAATCCGTTTGATTTTGAAGAAGGCAGCAGGCGATAGTAGCCTCCGAGGTAAAAAAGCACGTTTTCATTTTCAGCCATTTTGAAAACGAAAGCCGTTCCCAGATTCAGCTCGTCCGATTTCCGCTGACGCATATATATTAATGATGGCAGCAGGGCAACGCGCTTGTGAAAAACATATTCAGCACCTCCATGCACCACGTAGCGAACGGGAAGATTTTCATCCCCTGATGCGAGGAATGATTCCTCCGGCTGCGTGAGATGGAACACGGAAAAACCCGCATAAGCGTTCACCTTTTCCGTAATCTTGGATGTGCCGACAATTCCTGCATTCAAATCAAAAAATCCTTTCTTATCATCCGGGATATTCTCATTGTAGGGAAGATTGGGATTGAACGTGTTGGTAGTTTGGTCGAACTGATTGTAAAACAACAGCGTGCCCATGTCAAGACGCTTTTGATTGTAACCGGCTTGCACGCCAATGGATAAAACGTGCCTGCCCGAACTGCCGAGCCCTAAATGGTAAGCGACCGAACCAAGTATCATCGTGTTGTTGAGGCGTCCCTCTCCCGAGCGGTCATTCACAATCACCAATCCCAAGCCGAGTGCATCTTTTCTGAACTGAATGGGCGCATCAAATGAACCCGAATACGTAGCAAACGGGGTTTCATCTTCAATCAGTGCAAACCACTGATTGCGGTAATTCAAGGCGAAGCGAAAGACTCCGTTCATCTTGCCGGTTATAGCGGGGTTAAGAGTGAGAGGGGAATTGTAGAACTGCGAGAAATGAAAATCCTGGGCAAGCAGTGAGGAAAAACACAATAGAAATGCAGGAAGTAATCCGCCTTTTTTCATAACGATGGGTCAAAGAGGAGGCTAAAATCGAAAAAAAACGGGAATAAACGAAATACGATTAAGAAACAAAGACCTGTCAGGTATCCTAAAAAACTGACAGGCCGTTTACTGGAATAAAAGAAATGCATTGGTAAACTTCCAAAAGTTTGCCCATGCGTTTTCCATCAGTGCTTAAACTGGTCGGCTTCCGTGCTGCCGTGCATCGCGGTGGTGGACGAATTTCCCTGCTGCACGGTGTTCTGCACGGCATCAAAATATTCTGTTCCCACGAATGACTGGTGCTTCACGGCTTTGAAGCCTTCCTTTTGCAGCTTGAACTCGCGCTCCTGCAGTTCGGAATAGCCTGCCATGCCGCGCTCTTTGTAAGCTTTCGCCACTTCAAACATCGAAGTGTTCAGCGCGTGGAAGCCTGCCAGCGTGATGAACTGGAATTTGTAATTCATCTCCGCCAGCTTTTCGCGGAAGGTTTCCATCTCCGTCACGCTCAGGTGTGCCGCCCAGTTGAACGAGGGCGAGCAGTTGTAAGCGAGCATCTTGCCGGGAAATTTTTCATGCACGGCATCGGCAAATTCCCTGGCATATCCCAAATCGGGGTTGGATGTTTCCATCCAGAGCAAATCAGCGTAGGGGGCGTAGGAAAGCGCGCGGTCAATGCCTTGCTCGATACCGTTTTTTACGCGGAAGAATCCTTCGCTGGTGCGTTCTCCCGTCAGGAATTTATGGTCGCGCTCGTCAATGTCGGAAGTCAGAAGGTTTGCCGCATCGGCATCGGTGCGGGCAATCAGGAGGGTAGGCACTCCGCACACGTCAGCGGCAAGGCGGGCTGCCACGAGCTTGTCAATCGCTTCACGGGTGGGCACCAGCACCTTTCCGCCCAGATGTCCGCATTTTTTTGCCGAGGATAGCTGGTCTTCAAAGTGAACGCCTGCAGCGCCCGCTTCAATCATGGCTTTCATCAGTTCAAATGCATTCAGGTTTCCGCCAAAGCCGGCTTCCGCATCAGCCACAATGGGTACCATCCAGTCAATGTTTCCGTCATTATTCAATGTCTGAATCTGGTCACGTCTCAGCAGGGCGTTGTTGATTCTTTTTACTACGTACGGAACGGAGTTCGCAGGATAGAGGCTCTGGTCAGGATACATTTCCCCGGCAAGGTTCGCGTCAGCCGCCACCTGCCAGCCGGAGAGGTAAATAGCTTGCAAACCGGCAGCTACTTCCTGAATAGCCTGGTTGCCGGTGAGCGCCCCCAGCCCTGCCACCCAAGGTTGGGTGGTGAGTCCTTTCCACAGCTTTTCAGCCCCCAGCCGCGCAAGCGTATATTCGATGCGCACGGAGCCGCTCAGCTTCACCACCTCTTCGGCCGTGTAGGGCCGGGTAATTCCTTTCCACCGGGGATTAGTCCCCCACTCTTTAATCAATGTATTGACATGTTGTTGCCTGGACATAGTTTATATTGAATTTAATGATTAGCCTCACCTTACCTCTCTTGCAAAGAGGGGAGTCTGGAGCTTTATCCTCAACTCACAACTTTTAATCAATTCTTGCATAAGCCGGTAACGTCAGAAACTCAATGTATTCTTTATCCGAAATCAGTTTGTCAAATAATTCCACGGCTTCTGCGAATCTGCCCTTCTTGTAATTTTCTTCTCCCACGTATTTCTTAATCTTCTCCAGCTCTTCGGGTAAAAGTTTTTTGTAAAGTTCATACGTCACCTCTCTGCCGTCATCCAGTTTCGCATGGTGATGAATCCACTGCCATACTTGTGTTCGTGAGATTTCAGCGGTAGCCGCATCTTCCATCAGATTATACAGCGCAGCGCAGCCGACTCCCCGCAGCCATGATTCGATATACAGGATTCCCACGTTGATATTTTTCCTCAGGCCTGCCTCGGTGATGGTGCCCTGCGGTGGGGCAATCAAATCAGCGGCAGTGCATTTGAAATCATCCAGCTTTTTGTGAATCTGGTTGGGGGTGGGCATGTATTTGCTGAACTCCTCCATCGCTACGGGCACCAGTCCCGGATGCGCCACCCAGGTGCCGTCATGACCGTCTTTGGCTTCGCGCTCCTTGTCTTTGCGCACTTTCTCAATGGCGATTTCATTGGCCTGCGGGTCGCTCTTGATGGGAATCTGGGCTGCCATGCCGCCCATGGCGTGCACATTCCTGCGATGACAGGTCTTAATCACCAGCAGGGAATACGCCCGCATAAAGGGGACGGTCATCGTCACCTGGTCGCGGTCCGGAAGGATGAAGCCCGGATGGTTGCGGAACCGCTTGATGTATGAGAAGATGTAATCCCACCTGCCGCAGTTCAAGCCGCTGGAATGTTCACGCAATTCGTAGAGTATTTCGTCCAGTTCGAACGTGGCAAGAATAGTTTCAATGAGAACCGTTGCTTTAATCGTGCCTTGCGGAATTCCCAATTCCTTCTGCGCATGAACAAACACATCATTCCATAATCTTGCTTCCAGATGACTTTCCATCTTCGGCAGATAGAAGTAGGGACCGGTGCCTCTGCTGATAAGATTTTTGGCATTGTGAAAAAAATACAGCCCGAAATCAAACAGCGACCCCGACATCTGCTCGCCATCCACCAGTACGTGCTTCTCCGGCAGGTGCCATCCGCGCGGGCGCACCAGCAGCACGGCAGTCTGCTCATTCAGCTTGTATGATTTGCCGGTTGACGGGTCCTGGTAGGTAATAGTGCGGTTAATCGCATCGCGCAGGTTGATGTGTCCCTGGATGTTGTTCTCCCAGGTAGGAGAGTTGGAGTCTTCGAAATCAGCCATGAACACTTTCGCCCCCGAATTCAGCGCGTTGATAATCATCTTGCGCTCCACCGGACCGGTGATTTCCACGCGCCTGTCAAGCAAATCATGTGGAAGCGGGGCTACCATCCAGTTGCCTTCGCGAATGTGTTTGGTTTCGGGAAGAAAATCGGGCAGCTTTCCTGCGTCAATTTCCTTTTGGCGCATCTGCCTTCGTTGCAGCAGCTCTTTTCTGCGGGCGTTGAATTTCCGCTGCAGCCCTGCCGCAAACTCTACGGCTT